>PMIG01000329.1 GCA_003157055.1 Bacteroidales bacterium
CTCGCGGCTAGTCTCGTATAATCCCATTTCCACACTGCCACCATGACACTGCGTGACATTGTATATTATTCCACCGCGACTCATAAATAGCTTAAGATCATCGATAAACCATTTATATGTAGGGGCATTGCCCGAACCGAATGTTTCAATAATAAGTCCTTTAAGCCCTTTGGCATTAATAATCGCCTGAACAAGATTCCTGTTAATACCGGGGAACAATTTCAGTATAGCGACATTATTGTCGAACTTACAGTGAACCTTCAACTTGCTCTTCTTTGGAGGGTACAGAATATGGTTGAAATTGTACTTAATATGAAGACCGACTTCGGCTAGAGGAGGATAATTTGGCGAATTAAACGCATCAAAATGTTCAGCGCTGAATTTCGTAGTGCGGTTCCCCCTTGTCAATTCGCTGTCAAAATATATTGATACTTCAGGAACAATAGCAACCCCGTTTTTTTTTGCTGCAGCAATCTCAATGGCAGTGATAAGGTTTTCGCGACCGTCAGTGCGGAGTAGTCCGATTGGAAGCTGAGAACCCGTGAATACCACCGGTTTGGAAAGATTCTCCAGCATATAGCTTAGAGCCGAAGCTGAATACGCCATTGTATCAGTACCGTGCAAAACCACAAAACCGTCGAATTTGCTATAATTCTTTTCTATCGTTATAGCCATCTTTACCCATACATCAGGATCAATATTGGAAGAATCCTGAACTGGATCGAATGTCATTGACTGCAGGATGTATCCTAATTTACTCAGTTCAGGAACATGCTTTGTTATATGTTTAAAGTCGATCGGAACCAGCGCTCCAGTAACCGGGTCATGGATCATACCAATTGTACCCCCGGTATATATTATAAGAATTGAGATATCTTTTTTCCTGCTCATGGTAAATTCAGATTTTAAAAAGCCTGCATGAATTCTCAAAAGTCAAATTTGCGCTCTCCTCTTCACTAATCCGGAAAATCTCAGCGATCTTTTTATTGATGATGCGAATATAAGAACTCTCATTTCTTTTTCCCCTGAAGGGGACAGGAGCGAGGTAGGGAGAATCTGTCTCCAGGATAATGCTGTTTATTCCTGCCTCTTTGACGATATTACCCAGTTTCGAGTTTTTATAAGTTACCGGACCGCCGATGCCCAGCATAAAACCCATATTGGCAGCTTTTTCAGCATCTTGAACGCTTCCCGAGAAAGCATGCAGGACACCGGAAAGCTTCTCGCCGGTAAATTCATCGAGAACTGAAAATACTTCAGGGAAAGCGTCTCTTGAATGGACTACCACTGGCAGCTCTGCTTTTATTGCGAATCCAACCTGCTGTCTGAATGCATCCATCTGCTCCTTCAGGAATGTTTTATCCCAATAAAGATCTATACCGATTTCACCTATCGCGATAAATTTATGTTCAGATGAAATCCTTTCAAGCTCATTAATCTGAGCCTTAAAATCACTCATAACCGAAGTCGGGTGAAGCCCGATCATGGGAAAGCAAATATTTTTATATCTGTCAGCAGCAGAGAGCATAGCCCCGACTGATTTCAAGTCGATATTGGGCAAAAGCAGCCTTACTACTCCGCTGCCGACAGCTCTGTTAACTATCTCGTCCCTGTCGGAATCAAATTCCGGCAGGTAGAGATGAGTATGTGTGTCGATCAATTGCATTAAACGACCCCCTGTGCGATCATGGCGTTAGCCACTTTTACGAATCCGCCGATATTGGCTCCATCAACATAGTTTATAAAACCATCATCTTTGGTGCCGTATTTGGCACATGTGCTGTGAATATTCTTCATAATTGTATGAAGCCTCTGATCAACTTCTTCGCTCGACCATGGCAAACGCATTGAGTTCTGGGTCATTTCGAGCCCTGACGTTGCTACACCGCCTGCATTCGCAGCCTTGCCTGGACCATATAGAATTTTCGCATTGAGGAACACTTCGACAGCTTCGGGAGTAGAAGGCATATTGGCTCCTTCCGATACGCAGATACATCCGTTTTTAACAAGCAATTTTGCCTCTTCTTCGTTGATCTCATTTTGTGTGGCATTTGGCATTGCAATGTCGCATTTGATTATCCATGGCCTTTTACCCTCAAAATATTCAACTCCGAATTTTTCGGCATATTCCTTAATTCTTCCTCTCCTGATATTTTTCAGGTCCATAATATATTTTAGCTTTTCGGCATCGATGCCTTTCGGGTCATAAATAAAGCCGTTCGAATCTGATGAGGTCACTACTTTCCCGCCAAGCTGGGTAACTTTCTCGGTAGCATACTGAGCAACGTTGCCTGATCCGGAGATACAAACAGTCTTTCCTTCGAAGTTCTGACCACGGGTGGCAAGCATTTCCTGGGCAAAATATGTACTGCCATAACCGGTAGCTTCAGGACGGATCAGCGATCCTCCCCATTCTATTCCTTTACCTGTCAATACCCCGGTGAATTCGTTTTTTAGCCTCTTATACTGACCGAAGAGAAAACCAATTTCCCTTCCACCGACACCTATATCGCCAGCCGGAACATCAGTATCTGCTCCGATATGCCGGAACAGCTCGGTCATGAAGCTCTGGCAGAACCTCATTACTTCATTGTCGGACTTTCCTTTAGGGTCGAAGTCAGAACCTCCTTTTCCGCCCCCCATCGGGAGAGTGGTAAGGCTGTTTTTAAATACCTGCTCGAAAGCGAGGAACTTTAAAATGCCAAGGTTTACGGTAGGGTGGAAGCGAAGCCCGCCCTTGTAGGGGCCTATTGCGCTGTTCATCTCGATGCGGAAACCACGGTTGATCTGCACCTCTCCCTTGTCATCGAGCCATGGAACCCTGAAGATTAATGTCCTTTCAGGTTCTGCAATTCTCTCAAGGATCTTTGCATGTTTGTATTTGGGATTTTCTTCGATAAAAGGAATCAGAGATTCTGAAACCTCCTGAACTGCCTGGTGAAATTCATT
Source organism: Bacteroidales bacterium (assembly GCA_003157055.1). GTDB lineage: Bacteria > Bacteroidota > Bacteroidia > Bacteroidales > VadinHA17 > LD21. The sequence continues at coordinate 2,950 of PMIG01000329.1, forward strand.
TTCACCTGGGTTCTTAGCCTTTATCATGGCCATAAATTGTTGTACTCTCGGATCCATAAAAATAAGTTTTAGTTAAAGGTTTTCCTGAGGCTAAAATTATTAAAATGATAATAGGAAAACCAAAAGAAATGATAAATATTTCGCTATCATCATCAACTTATGCAGATGTTTAAATGTCAGATTACCAACTGTTAGCAGTTGAACTAATGACATTGGAATTAAATACCCTTATGGACAAAATATTTGAAAGGAACAGTTGTATTATGGTTGATAATATTAAGTTGTCCTGTAAAGGTTTCCGGGGTAACATTTTAGAAGTCCTTTAAACTCCATTTGAAGCAAAAGAGATGAGAGTTTATACACTGGGAGTCCCAGTGTTCTGCATATTGTATCAATATTCAGCTCGTTTTCCTTCGAAAGGAGATCAAAAATTGTTTTTTCAGTCTCATCCATCTCAGAGAAAAGAGTTTTCTGAACAGGAGGCTTTGTTTTCTCTGATCTCCAGTCAAGAAAATACTCAATGTCTTCAGAAGATCCTGCCAGGGCCGCTTTATTGCTTTTGATAAGAGCGTTACAGCCGGCCGACCACTGGTCATCAGGTCTGCCTGGTACTGCAAACACATCGCGGTTGTAGGAATTTGCAATGTCGGCTGTTATCAATGCGCCACCCTTGATCCCTGATTCCACCACCAACACTGCATCGGAGAGACCTGCAATAATCCTGTTCCTCTTCAAAAAATTGTTCCTTTCTGGGAGAGCATCTGAAAGAAAATCAGAAAGCAGTCCTCCGTTCTTAAGCATAGCTTCAGCAGTCGATTTATGCATTGAAGGATACATTGTCTTTAATCCATGAGCCAGAACTCCTATTGTTGGAAGATTGAATGCCAGCGCTGCCTTATGGGCCGCCACGTCAATTCCGTATGCAAGTCCGCTTACAATTACAAGGTCCGGATGTCCTGCCGCCAACCCCCCGATTATTTTATCGCACATCTCTTTTCCATGAGGGGTTGAGCTTCTTGTACCAACCACACCCAGCATTTTGGTAGCATCGAGGCTGCATATTCCTTTATAAAAGAAAACCACGGGTGAATCATCACATTGCCTTAGCCTGAAAGGATAATCGTTATCGAGATAGAAATATGTCCTGATATTCTTTTTTGTGACATATTCTGCCTCCCTTTCGGCAGCTTCAAGATATGACCTGTCGGTTATATATTTTGCAAGGCCCGACCCGATACCGGGGATCTTCACAAGGTTTCTGTAAGGCTCATGGAATAGAGCCTCCACGCTTCCGAAATGAGCCACCAGCTTGCGGGCATTAATATCTCCTATATGAGGGATAAGTCCTAAAGCAATTTTATGCTTCAGCGAAACAGTATCTGGCATAGCACGAAGAATTGAGACATGTAAATATAAAAAAATATAGGGACGCTATGCATAGCATCCCTACATTTTTTATCCCCGGTGTTTATTAAATTACACCCATATCGATCATTGAATTTGCGACTTTGAGGAATCCAGCAATGTTTGCGCCCTTGACATAATCAACATACCCATCTTCAAGCTTACCGTACTTCACACATTGGCCATGTATATTGCACATAATCTCGTGCAGGCGGTCATCAACTTCCTGGCGGCTCCAGTGGAGTTTCATTGAGTTTTGGGTCATTTCAAGACCTGATGTGGCAACACCTCCAGCATTGACAGCTTTCCCTGGTGCGAATAGCACTTTATTTTTATGAAATTCAACCACTGCTTCAGGTGTGCAACCCATATTTGATATTTCAGCTACCATGATAACGCCGTTTTTAATAAGCGTTTTGGCATCTTCTCCGGTAAGCTCGTTTTGTGTTGCACATGGTAATGCTATATCGACTTTAACTTCCCATGGACTTTTTCCTTCATGGAATTCAACACCTTCAAAAGCATAAGAATATGGTTTAACAATATCTTCGTTTGTAGCTCTTAGATCAAGCATATAATCGATCTTTTTACCGGAGATACCATCTTTATCATATACATAACCATCGGGACCGGAAATAGTAACAACTTTTGCGCCAAGCTCGGTTGCCTTCAGTGCAGCGCCCCAGGCCACATTGCCAAATCCTGATATTGAAATAGTTTTGCCTTTCAATGTCTCATTCCTGGTTGCGAGCATTTCCTTGGCAAAGTAAATTCCACCGAATCCAGTTGCTTCTGGCCTGACCAGAGAGCCTCCCCAATTGCTTCCTTTGCCCGTAATAACACCTGTATGATCACCTTTCAGTTTTTTATACATTCCATAAAGGAATCCTATTTCACGGCCACCAACACCAATATCACCTGCAGGGACATCAGTTTCAGGACCAATATATTTCCACAGCTGCAACATGAAAGACTGGCAAAATCTCATTACCTCGGCGTTTGATTTTCCTTTAGGGTCGAAATCAGATCCTCCTTTTCCTCCGCCCATAGGCAGGGTTGTAAGTGAATTTTTAAAGATCTGCTCAAAACCAAGGAACTTCAATATCGATAGGTTTACAATCGGGTGGAAGCGAAGTCCTCCCTTGTAAGGACCGATAGCATTATTAAACTGAATGCGATAACCGAGATTCACTTTAACGTTGTCTTCATCATCGACCCATGGCACTTTAAACATTATTACGCGGTCCGGTTCAATAAGCCGTTCAATTATATTTGCCGATTCAAACTGAGGATTTTCATTATAGACTTCCTCTATAGATTCAAGCACTTCCCTTACTGCCTGTAAATACTCAACCTCTCCGGGATGCTTCTTTTCGAGGTTTTTCATTGTTTTATCTACGTTCATATAATTGGTTTTTGAAATTAGTTTTTTCTGTTAGAATTGTGATCACAAAGTTGTATTGACTCATAGATATTTTATATGATTTTGCTCATGTTATTTTGTGACATCCTTCACATCCTTAGGAGTATATAAATACAATGAATTAAGAACTCTGGACTTTTCTTTGCCGGTGAGGTTACTAATATAAATCGGAGGATACCTGGCGACACCCTCTCTCAATTGCTGGAACAATGTAAGGCTATGCATCAATCCGAAATATCTGGTTTCAGTTTTATAACCGGCAAAATTGACCTTATTTATCTCAATTGAGTTTTTCTTTCCTCCAAATATACTCGCCATGAAATACCTCAAAACAATTGTTTCACCCTCATCGGAATAATATACATATTGATAATTGAGTACCATAGGATAAATTGCCATGACAAACCAAATGAAGATCAGCGCAATGGTCCACACTGTTTCACTCATACCAAGAAATGGATCAGTAATAACTTCAGCTATGTAAGCCAGAACAACATAGGTCAGTAATATTACAGTCGCAATGAAAATTCTAATTCTGAGGCCGATGATTGTTTTGCTGTTATCAAATGTCATTTACAGATTAAGTTAAGTTGTTTTGTATGAGAATCATTAACGTCTTGCTTTGAAAAATCTGACCATTAGTTCGCTGCATTCATTTTCAAGAATACCTTTTTTAATTTTTGTTTTAGGATGCAGCAATGGAGATTTAATTATGGAATAACCTCTTTTCTCATCTTTGGTGCCAAAGATCAGTTCAGAAATCTGGCTCCAGTTAAGTGCACCTGCGCACATCGGACAAGGTTCAACAGTAACATATATTTTACAATCAGTAAGATATTTGGCTCCAAGATAATTTGAAGCGGCAGTTATTGCCTGCATCTCTGCATGGGCAGTCGGATCCCGTAAAGTCTCAGTAAGATTATGTGCTCGGGCAATAATAATATCATTGCAGACAATAACTGCTCCGACAGGAACTTCCTGCTTCTCATAAGCTTTCTTTGCCTCTTCCAGAGCCGCTTTCATAAATTGCATGTCTTTTGCCTGCTTAGCCATTTTATTTAATAAGTGTATTTTTTACACTTATTCTCCAACTCATGCATAGCAACGTTCCCAATTATTTCATTGACGTTCATGTTTATGCTTGTTCCGGCTCCTCCCTGAACGGCCGGTACAATGAAATGTTCAAAATATTTTCCTTCTGCAACTTCAACAGCAGCATCAATCAGTGCATCAATAATTTTATTATCAATAATTTTTACGGGAATATTTTCACCAAACTTTTCAGAAGCTGCTTCTCGGAATTTCTTATAAGTTTTATAACATGCTAATTTTGTGACGCCAACTGTTTTGTACCATTCTACAGGGAATAAAATATCCACCGGGAAGTTTTCTTTTGCCCTCAGGGAATGAATTCCATATAATGCCTCCGCCGGTATCTGTTTTTCACCAAGGCTGTCTTTTTCTATCCTGTACATAAATAATTAGTTTTCTCTGTGGGTCTCTGTGAACTTCTTTGTGGTACTCTGTGTAAGTTCTTATTAGTTGCACAGAGTGGCGCAGAATACACACAGATAGCCACAGAGAATTAAACATTATTTCCGGAAACCGGACGGGCATAATCGATGACATCCTTGCCGGTAATTACATCCTTACAAAGAATAATAAGTCTCTCAAGAACATTCCTGAACTCCCTTATATTTCCTGTCCACTCGATCTTCTGTAATTCTTCAATGGCGTCATTTGAGATATTCTTTTTACTCATACCATATTCATTACAGATCAGTGAGTTAAAATGTTCAGCGAGTATAGGTATGTCATCCTGCCTTTCGTTGAGTGTAGGTACATATATCAGGATCACACTTAATCTGTGATAAAGGTCTTCGCGGAAGCTATTATTCTCGATCTCCTTCTTTATATTTTTATTAGTAGCTGTCACTACTCTGACATTTACATGAATATCCTTATCGGAACCCACTCTTGTGATTTTGTTCTCCTGAAGAGCTCTAAGAACTTTTGCCTGGGCTGACAGACTCATATCGCCAATCTCATCGAGGAAAAGAGTTCCTCCATTGGCTTGCTCAAATTTGCCAATGCGCTGTTTAATAGCAGAGGTAAATGATCCTTTCTCGTGGCCAAATAATTCACTCTCAATCAATTCAGAAGGTATTGCAGCACAATTCACCTCAACAAAAGGACCCTTAGCTCTGGTGCTTTTCTCATGGATCTGGTGGGCAACCAGCTCTTTTCCGGTACCATTCGCACCTGTTATTAGTACTCTGGCTTCAGTCGGGGCTACCTTATCGATCATGGATTTTACCAACCTGATGGGTTCAGATTCGCCAACGATCTCATACATCCGGCTGACTTTGTTTTTCAGTACCTGAGTCTGAGTAACAAGTCTCGACTTATCCATTGCATTTCTTATGGTGATCAGAAGTCTGTTCAGATCCAGGGGTTTTTCCAGAAAGTCGTATGCCCCTTTTTTGATCGCTTCAACAGCAGTATCAATATTCCCATGACCGGAAATCATTATAACCGGAATATCGGCGCTATTCTCATTTATTTTGAAGAGTACCTCAATCCCGTCCATCTTTGGCATTTTGATATCGCAAAGAACTACGTCGTAAGAATTAGCAGCAAAAAGATCCAGTCCGGTAGGGCCATCTTCGGCAAGATCTACCTGGTGATTCTCATATTCCAGTACCTCTTTTAAAGTATTCCGGATCGATTTCTCATCATCTATGACCAGAATCTTGGACATTAAAATACTTTTTACTTTTTGTTTTTATCTTATCAGCCACTGTATCTCAGCCACTTCCACATCTCTTTCCACGATGTTTTTTTACCATACATAAGAAT
>PMIG01000340.1 GCA_003157055.1 Bacteroidales bacterium
AGCCAGGGACGGGGAAACAGTGGTATTTTTCTGATGGGCCTCTATGAACTACAGGTACTCGATTCATATAACAACGAGACATATTACAATGGACAGGCAGGATCAATATATAAGCAGTTCATTCCGCTTGTCAATGTATCCCTTGGACCCGGCCAGTGGCAGCAATACGATTTGATTTTCACTGCTCCCAGGTTCAATACTGAAGGAGAAGTTCTTGAACCGGCAATATTTACCGTTTTTCAAAACGGCGTTCTCATTCAGAATCATGTCCTTCTCAGGGGTCCGACGGAATATATCGGTATCCCTGTTTACAAGGCTCATGAGGAGAAGCTTCCGCTTATGCTGCAGGAACACGGAAATCCTGTTTCGTATCGCAATATTTGGATAAGGGAATTATGAAGGACGAAATGGTACAGAGGCGAAAAGGTACATTGGTGAAAAGTTAAGAGCCGGATTATGGATTTGTTAAACTTTTAGTTCTCGGAATTGTTTATATTCACATAACATTTTAAATTCGATCAGAAATATGATTGAATGCTTTATAAGTTCCTTTAATTTAAATCCTAAATAATATTATGGCTGCCAATGAACTTCATGGCTGGCAAAAAATGCTGGCCGGATACCCATGGTTTGACTGTGAAGGATGTTACCCCCTTCCAGCATATTCTGAGTTCATGCCCTCCCCTCTTGTGGGACGCAAACCGCTCGGCGATATCGATCCGAGGGTTTTACATGAAGATGACCCTTCGGGTTGGTGGATCTCCGAGATTGAGGAAGAATACGAGATCAGACCAGGCATTGAGCATTCCGGAAAACAGATCTTTCACTCTATTTTAAAGCTGGGTAAAGGATTGCCTGAACATCACATCCATGGTCATGGAGGACAAAACCTGAAAGACAATCCCTACTGGCCTGACGACCTTGCAGCAATGACCGGCAAGCTTCCGCATGAGAGATTTGTCACCCTCCTTCCGATGATGCTTTCACGTACCCAGGATGACAAGGGCCGGGTGATCTGGTCCTTATTTGGTAATTCAATTCATGATCCCGAACAGATCTTCTGGAAGAATTTTTATGTTGCACCCGGAGTCGAAAAGCCGGCAGATGAGTCGATCACTTTTTTCACCACCTTACTCGAAAAAGCTTACGGTCTGAAGCTCTCCGGGAAAGACTCCCTCGCCGGAGCAGGATTCAGAATTCTATCTTCGGCAGAAGCCAGTGCCCTTAGCTGGACAAAACCGTTTCTTATAAATGATGATTCAGCTTTAGACGGCGTCAGGTATCTTGTTACATTCAGGGCCTTCGGTTCCCTCCCGCCTTTTGTTAGGAATATGTATCTCTCAGGCAAACTGAACCTGATACCTTTCCCTGGAAGCCTGGTCTTCTGGGGAATGCCCGGATACCTGAAACTGCAGAAAAAAACTGCCTCGGCAGGACAGATTCCGATGCTCAACCTGGTCGTACGGAACAGGGGTATCGGCGGTCTGAAAGTACCTCAGGCCGGCTGGTTTCACGAATCACGTCCCGGAAATAAACAGGTTAACATAAGTGAGGAGCTCCTTCATTACACATTTCATCGCACTAACAGGTGGCAGCGCCTTCACAGGTATCAGGATGAACTCAATGAAGATGCAAAAAAGTTCAAGCTTGTAAAAGTTTTCTTCAGCACTGAAGATGATTCACTGGGCCTCTATGATAAACCTCTTGCAAGAAATGTACAGATATGGACTCATGATTTTAATATGATCCTGGATGGTCCTCATTCGAACAAGAAACAGATCCTTCTTGCTGAAGAAGAGATACTTAAGGGAGGACTCTACGGGTATAGGTTCTTCAGTCCGCCAATGAGGACGGGAGAATATGACATTTACTGGCACCGTCCATTGGTCGCCTGGCTGTCACCCGATGACGACAGCCCGGTAATCTCATCGGATCTGATAACCGGCCATCTTGCAGGGTATCACAGGAATGATAAAAGTATGGCCTCACCGATTGAGATGTGGCCCAGATTTTATAAACGGCCTGTCTATCTTTCTGCTTTGCACGACTTCCTTTCAAAGAACGATCATTTTTCACACCAGACAGCTTTCAACATTATTTCGCTTTTTGAAGCCTGGAATATGCAGAACATGAAGCCATTGTCGTGGTCTTATGCTTTTCACCTTCTTAATATTTCAAAACATAAAACTTTTGAACAGTGGCTGGATGAGCTTTCCGTTCATGCCTGCAATCCTGAGACAGGGAAGTGGATGAGGGAAGAGATAATGAAAATCCTCGAGCCTGAGAATACCGGGAATAATGAAGAAGCACTCACTTTCGGTTCAACAGCTAACAGGGAGTTCGAGGTGAGGTGGTGGAATGAGATTAAATTCCTTGCCCACGGCTATTTCATGAACACGGATAATGCAGATCGTGTAAAGGATAATGCCACCCTCAACCAGAAGCATGGGAAGCAGAGAGATCTGGAAAAACTGGGTGACTATTTCATCAGCAGGCACCAGAAATCAATATCTGACGCTGGGATGGAAGGCAAAGCCTTTTGCGGTGAGCTGCCTTTCAAATGGCAAACCGATTTTGATTATTCACTTTATGGCGGGTGGTCAGGCAACCAGAATGGAACACATTATGAAAGGAATATACTTGTTGTGATCCCGGGAAAAAACCGCAGTCAGGCTGTTGTCTTTGGAGACCATTACGATACTGCCTATATGGAGGATGTTTATGATAAGGGAAGAGGCGGTACAGGAGCCAGGATCTCAGCCAACGGTGCCGACGATAATTACTCTGCAAGTACTACTCTTCTTCTTGCTGCGCCAATATTTTTAAAGATGTCGGCTGAAGGAAAACTGGAACGCGATATATGGCTTGTCCATCTCACCGGTGAAGAGTTCCCTTCAGACTGCATGGGGGCAAGAAATCTCTGTAAGACAATTATTGAAAAAAACATAAAACTGAATCCAAACAGTGATAAACCTGTCGATCTTTCAAAAACAGAAGTTGTCGGTGTATACGTTATGGATATGATAGGCCATAACCGCGATAACGACCAGGATATTTTCCAGATATCACCAGGAAAGAGCGCAGCATCATTATATCTGGGGCAGCAGGCTCACATTGCCAACCAGATATGGAACAGGTCGGTGCATGAATGGAACAAGAGCCCCGAAAGGATGCATGTTAACCGCGGC
>PMIG01000374.1 GCA_003157055.1 Bacteroidales bacterium
ATTTGCAAAAGATCTTCATGACGGTCTCGGGCCAATACTCTCGACAGTCAAGATGTCACTGTCGTCTCTTACTCCCAGGATAGGTGATTCTTCGGGTGTGGTTATTCTTAATAATACCAATCACCTTGTAAACGAGGCTATCAGCACAATTAAGGATATCTCTAATAACCTAAGTCCGCATGTACTTACCAACTTCGGGCTTGCCAGTGCCATCAGCGCCTTTACAACCAAGATAAACCAGACAAAAGCCATAGAGATCGACTTTAAATCGAATATGGAAGACGTTCGGCTTGAGAATGATAAAGAGGTAGTCATTTACAGGGCCGCCTGTGAATTAATTAACAATACCATACGCCATTCCGGCGCATCAAGGATAGAAATCGAATTAAACAAAAATGAAAAAATTGTTACCTTGCAGTTTTATGATAACGGAAGGGGGTTTGACATATCAAGCCTTAGCCTTGAAGATAATAAAGGGATGGGCCTGTCAAACATTGAGACGCGTGTAAAAACAGTCGAGGGAGTCTTTATTCTTGAAAGCACTCCGGGGAAAGGGACAAGTGCACTGATTAAAGTTATTGAGTGATAGAGATTTCTGACAATATATTAAATGAACAATATAAGGATCATAATTGCTGATGATCATCAGCTCTTCAGAAACGGATTAAAGATCCTTCTTAATTCGTTCCCCGATTTTGAAGTTGCCGGAGAGGCATCCAATGGCGAGGAATTCCTTAAATTGCTGAAATCAGTCAAGGCTGATATCGCACTGATGGACATCAATATGCCGGAAATGGATGGGATCGAAGCCACCAGGAAGGGAGTCAAGATGTGTCCCGACATAAATATAATAGCATTATCCATGTATGGTGAAGAAGAATATTACTACAAGATGGTTGATGCCGGTGCAAAGGGATTTCTTCTGAAGGATTCCGATATCTCCGAAGTCAGGGATGCAATCCTGACTGTTGTCAAGGGAGGAAGCTATTTCTCGCAGGAATTGCTTTATCATGTAATCCAGAAGATAAAACACCGCGAGCATGAGACAAAATCTGCAAATCTTTCAAAGCGCGAAAAGGAGATACTTCTTAAAATATGCGAAGGATTGTCAAACCAGGAAATTGCAGAGACCCTCTTTATAAGCAAGCGTACAGTTGATAAACACCGGGCAAACCTGCTGGGAAAGACCAATTCGAAGAACACGGCCAGTCTTATCCTGTTTGCGATCCGAAACAAACTTATAGAGATATAATATGGCTGAATCTCATGATCTGGGCCGCCAGGGCGAGGATACAGCTGTCGCACACCTCGAGAAGGCCGGCTACAAAATTCTGAAACGCAACTGGAAGGCTGGCAAGCTTGAAGTTGACATCATCGCGGAGAATAAGGAATATACCGTGTTTGTTGAAGTGAAAACCAGATCGGTGGATTTCATTATGTCTCCGGCATCTGCGGTTACAAAGGAAAAACAGCGGTCGTTGATCCTTTGTGCCGACAGGTATATCCAGCGGTACGGCGTACAGAAGGAGTGTCGTTTTGATGTCATTACCGTTATTTCAGACGGAGACGCTTTCAAAATCGAACATATCGAGAATGCATTTTATCCGACTCTAAGATGAATATCGAGATCATCCGGGAATATTGCCTCTCCAAAAAAGATGCCACCGAGTGTTTTCCGTTTGGCGACGATACACTGGTTTTCAAGAGATCGGGCAAGATATTTCTCCTCGCAAATCTTGATGGCGATCTCTCCCTGAATCTTAAATGTGACCCGGCGCTGGCCCTCGAATTAAGGGAAAGATACAGTTCGGTGGTACCGGGCTATCACATGAACAAGAAGCATTGGAACACCGTCATGATCGATGGATCTGTGCCCGATGCCGTGGTTCTCAAATGGATTGATCATTCGTATGATATTGTCAAAACACATAAATAAAATTTGAGTTTCTATTAAATCACTGATTTTTGCTCCATTTATCATATAATAATTTTTTGTAGCTTGACATCCCGTTTTTAAAATTTTAATCTGTCAAATTGAAAACAATTTAATAATCGAGAATATGAAAAAGCTTTTCTCCCTGGTAATATCCATAGTATTTGCCATACTTCCTTCACTGGCGCAGGATAAGACTGCCCAGCCTTCTTCCACGTCCGCAAAAACTGAAGAGGGTTACAAATTCACTCCGGTTGTCGACCTTAAGGCTACTTCGGTTAAGAACCAGGCTGCGACCGGTACGTGCTGGTGTTTTGCAACCACTTCATTTGTTGAATCTGAACTGCTTCGCATGGGAAAAGGAGATTATGATCTTTCTGAGATGTTTGTTATAAGGAATAATTACATCGACAGGCTTAAAGACAACTATCTAAGAATGGGAAAAGGGAACACGGGTCCCGGGGGTCTTTCACATGACTGGTTCAGGATTTTTTCAGAGTATGGAATAGTGCCAGACGAGGTTTATACCGGTCTCAATTATGGATCCCCTACTCATAATCATACCGAACTGCAGGACTTTATAAATGCTGTCGCAGCAGTTTCGGTTGAGCTTAAAAAAGAGAGTCCTCAGTATTTTCAGATCGTAAACGATATCCTCGATGTCTATTTGGGTAAAGTGCCTGAGAGCTTTACATATAAAGGCGCAACTTATACACCAAAAAGCTTTGCTGCAAGCCTTGGCATAAATCCGGATGATTATGCTGAGATCACCTCATTCACACATTTTCCTTTTTATACCCAGGGTGTCCTGGAGGTGCCGGATAACTGGACTATGGCCAGGTTTTATAATGTACCGCTGGATGAACTGATACAGATTATAGATTATTCATTTAATAATGGATATACAGTCAACTGGGATGGTGATGTAAGCGAAAGTGGCTTCTCGCGTCAGAATGGATATGCAATTATGCCTCTGAACCCAACCCCCGAAAGGAGACAGATGACGGACAGACCAAGACCTGACAGGGATCCATCGCAGAGCCCTTATTTCGGGGCACCGCAGGCTCCTGCAGGCCCGGGACCTGAAATGAACGTCACACAGGAGATACGACAGGCTGGTTATGAAAACTTCACGACAACCGACGATCATCTGATGCATCTAACCGGGATTGCCAAAGATCAGAACGGGACAAAATATTACAAGACAAAAAATTCCTGGGGCACAGAAAGAAGTACCTATAACGGTTACTGGTATATGTCGGAGCAGTATGTCAGGGCAAAGACCATTTTTATTATGGTAAATAAAAAGGGTATTCCACCTGCCGTTAAAACTAAACTGGGGCTATAAAAGGTCTTGCAGTCCTGCGGTCCTGGGGTCTTTAAAATTTTCAGCCTTTAAGCCTTTGTGCCACTGCGCCTTTGCGCCTTATTCAATAAGCAGATTACAACCCCGGATATCGCTGTTATCGAACCTTCCGAGGACTTCGAATCCGTCATCTTCATGCATCTTCCCGAGGTCTCCCGTGGCAATAAAGGAGCATGAGTTGATATTTGCCAGGTCGAGGATATTTATACCTCCTGTTTTATAAGGCTCATCCAGAAGAGATAAAGGATCCTGCGGATCCCTGATTAGTATTTTCATCCAGGGCGGAGAATAGAACAGACCCTCCCCCTTTGAATAAGCCTGGCTTAGAAGCTCCGTCATCCCATATTCGGAATGGACTTCAGTTATATTGAACTTTTCCTTAAGAATTGAATGCATCTCAGCACGGATGATCTCTTTTCTCCGGCCTTTCATGCCACCGGTCTCCATAACGATGACACCAGAAAAATCGGGTGATTCTTTTTCTGCCAGATCGAGCAGCGCAAAGCTTACCCCCATAAGCAGAATTTTCCGTTTCTCTGCCTTCCACTTCTTAATTCCGGACAGCAATTCGTCAGTATTGTCGATGAAGAATCCGCCTGCAGGATTCCCGCTTTGCCTGATCAGCCCGTTCATCATGTAAACCAGCGACGAGTTCTCACGCTCTCTATATGATGGAAGCAATGCAGCAATGATGTATTCGGAGGGTTCCCCGTAAAAGAGCCTGAATGCTTTCGAGAAGCTCTCTTCATATAAGCTTGTATCGGTAACATAGTGCCTGCTTATGGATTTCCCTATAGTGCCGCTGCTCTCGAATATTTTAACCGGTGATTGAATTCCGGTAATGATCTTGTGGTTTTTAAAAAGCTCAACAGGGAGAAATGGTATCTCTTCTATCTTTTTAATATCCTTTTTTTCGACCTTCAGCCCTCTTAAAAAATCGGAATAGACTTTGTTATTTTCAGCCTGGTATTCAAATATCTTCATGGCTGTATCATGGAACGACTCCTGATCAGCAATATCGAATATCATGTCTTTGATTCCCGGTTTCATTTGCCGGGAAAGGTTAATGAGC
>PMIG01000245.1:0-165 GCA_003157055.1 Bacteroidales bacterium
GGCACTTTTGCAGGCTCATCAGTCTGAGCATTATTTTCAGGCTCGACATCGTTCCAGGGAAGCTTGCAGAGGCCTACAAGCCCGAACCAGGTCCTGAACATCGGGAAATAATGTAATGCCTCAGCTTTGTTCTCAAATGTGGGTATCTGGTTATTGACCATATCC
>PMIG01000245.1:248-7677 GCA_003157055.1 Bacteroidales bacterium
TCCAGATTCAGGATGCCGTTTTCGAAGCACTCCATAATAAATGCAGATAGAGTACTCCATGTAATTGTGCATATCCCATAGGTATCGCAGTAGAAATTGGTTTCAATGATATAATCTGGGTCAAATATCCCGCAGTTTGAGCCGAGACCTGCGGCATTTTCATATTCAGGTCCGTCGACGATCACTTTCTGTCCCTTATATGGGCCGGTCTTCAGTTCGAAATCGTCAATACCCTTGCTGCACGACATATTGCAGCCAATCCAACAGCCGTCAGGATTATTCTGTGTAAAGTTTCTCTTCCAAACGGATGAATCAATTTTATAAGCATCGGGATGGCTTCCGAATTTATAATTATGAACAGGAAGAAGGTCATGATCATTCATTACCTCCATCAGATGAGCTGTACCTACCTGTCTCATCTGGCATTGCTTGTCATCAAGCTCGCGAATCTCACGGTTGAATCTTTTGCCTCTTTCCATTATCGACTCAAGGTCAACAACATTATTCAGGTTACCTTTCACCCCGGGGATCTTGCACACGAGAGCCTTTATCTTCTTGTTGCGGAAAACAGTGCCTATTCCTCCACGACCGGCTTGCTTCAGCCTTACTTTCTTCCTTCTTGAATCATAAAAGCTGAAGTTTAGCATTCCTATAAGTGAATGATCAGCAGCAGAGCCTGCCGAAACCACCCCTATNNTGGCTGTCGACAGCTTCGGCAGGTGCTTCAAAAATCTTAATATTATGATTGATACCATCAATGAAAACAATTACATCTTTTTCAGCTTTTCCCTGTAGCTCAAGGGCATCAAATCCGGAGAATTTGAGAAATGGCCCGAAAAAACCTCCCACATTGCTGTCCATTGCAGATTCCGTCTGAGGCGACAGGGTGACAACCAGCGATTTGCCCGTACCGGAATACTGGGTTATACCGCCGATGGGACCGGAAGATATAATAATCTCATTTTCGGGATCATTCCACTTTGTATCCGGTCTTGTTGCGTCCCAGAGAAGTCTAAGTCCATATCCTTTCCCCCCGATGAATTTTTCCTTCATTACAGAGGGTACATCCTTGTCTTTTATTTCCCCTGAACCCACATTGATATAAAGGATCTTGTCAGTATAACCCCTGCTCAGGGGAGTCCATATATAATCCCATTCCTTGATGAGTTTATGCTGAGCTTTTATTGCATCGGTATCCATAATGAAACAGGTTTATTTGACAGTGAAATCTAATAAGATCAAATTTAAGCTTTTTTGGCAACAGCCCCTATGACTTAAATCATTATAACCTCGTCCTTAAATGATAATCAGCACATTCCTGACTGAGATAAACTCCTAAAGGGAAACCGGCTGCCAGGGCAGCTGAAAAAAATAATTGCGACAGGTTAAAGTAGCTTTGTAAAAAGGCTAAAAGGTTATTATCTTTCGAAATTAAATTCTAAATAACCAATTAAAGGTTTATATCCCTAAAACCGGGTTGAAATGAGGTTCTCCGAAATAAAAGATCATCTTTCCGGGTTCAGGGTCGGAATAGCCGGCGCCGGTGGACTTGGTTCAACTTGTGCTGTTGCTCTCGCCAGAAGCGGTGTAGGCACACTGGTAATCTCCGATTTTGATGTAATTGAACCGGCAAACCTGAACCGGCAGTATTATTTTATTTCCCAGGTCGGGATGCTCAAAACTATTGCATTAAAGGAGAATATTGCCAGGATAAATCATGACATTACAGTAATCGCACTCACTGAAAAGCTGGATAACCTGAATATCCCTGAGATATTTACCGGATGCGATGTAATTGTCGAAGCGTTCGACAAGGATGATATGAAGGAAATGATTGCAGAGACGGTTCAGACCAGGATGCCGGGAACTCCCCTGGTAATGGGGTCCGGACTTGCCGGCTGGGGCAAGAGTGAAATAATAAAATTCCGGAAAATCGATGAGACGCTTTATATCTGCGGCGATGAATCAACAGCAGCGGGTGACGAAATGCCCCCGATGGCTGCGAGAGTCGGAATTGTTGCAAATATGCAGGCTAATACGGTTATCGAGATCCTGATGAAAAAAACGAGAGATTATTTCAGACAATGAAGATAATTCTTAATAACAGGGAAGAAGTACTATCCGGGGAGAATTTATCCGTTAGCGAAATGCTGAAGATTAAGAAATTCTCATACAAAATGAGGATCGTCAAGATCAATAGCCTTCTTATCCCAAGAGAAGAATATGAATCGACAATAATTCATGACGGAGACAATGTTCAGATGATCTATCTTATGAGCGGAGGTTGACGAAAAAGTTGTAGATTTGCACTATAATGTTAAGGTTCAGATTCATAAATAAAGTTCCAGCAATTTTCCGGAATAAATATATTCTCACAATACTTATATTTTTCATCTGGATCCTGCTTCTGGATTCGAATAACCTGATCTCCAGGGTTAGTGATATGCGTGAGCTGCACAAGCTTAAGAAAGACCGCGAATATCTTCAGAATAAGGTTGAGGCTGACAAGAAGAAGATAAATGAGCTGAAAACAGATAATCACAATCTCGAGAAATTCGGAAGGGAACAGTACCTGATGAAAAAGCCCGACGAAGATCTGTTCATTGTTCTTACTCCTGCTGAGGACCGCAGGATCAAAAGGAAGAATAATTGATTCCCCGTTCCATTGATCTGTAACATTCAAGCAATTCCTGAGGTGTTGCATAATCGGTCTTTTTACCGATAATCTCCAGCAACACTTGTGCTTGTTCTGTAACTGCATGTTTAACGAACAATCCTGAACTAACATGATTCAGGTATTTGATTATCCTGAACATATTAAACCATGCAAAAAATCGTTTGCGGAATGAGTCAATACCTGAGGTGTTTTCTTTTATTTCAGTAACAGTTTCAAGGAATTCATCTTCAAGCAGAAAAGTTTCCAGTCCGTGCGGCAGGGAGTTCCTGAATGCAATAATCTCAGATTTATCAGACCTGTACAATTCTCCTGTTAAGCTGAAAAAGTGTCTGAGTTCTTTAAAAGCTTCAATATTATATGTCAGAAAGTTTTTGCCGGATAACCCAATGAGTCTGCTCATTACAACACCGGTACCGAAGGGAACTCTTGATGATTCACGAGGAGAAGGGTATACAGTGGTTGAATTAAGGGCGAAATAACCGCCAAGGGGCATCAGTTTCTGGATGAAATAAAAATCCTCACCGGCCTGCTTCCTGTTCATGCCTCCGCAACCTTCATACGAAGAAGCTTTGACTGCCATTGAAGATCCTACCGTGTGAAAAGCGTATGGGAAACCTGCGTACTTAAGGCCCTGAAGGTAATACCGTACATGAAGCTCATATTGCAGGATATTGCTGTAGATATCCGGAGAAAAATCATTCCCGGAAAGCGGATGCTCAAAATAGATTGAGCAGGCTTTATTATGCTTATTCCTGTAAAGGTCGCTGAACAATTCTGTAAAATAGTTTTTCTCTACTGTGCAGTCAGCATCAAGGCTTGCAATTACACCTTCCGGTTTCCCGATACTGTTAAATCTTCGAAGAGCCTCATCCATCCCTGTCTTCCTTGCAAGCCCGACTCCCCATCCTTTTATTGAAGGTCGGCCTGCATCAAAATAATAAAGCCGGAAGAAGCTGTTATTTTCTCTCTTCCAGCTTTCAATATTGCTGACACAAATCTTGTTGTTCAAGCTGATCTCAGGTCCGGCATCTGCCGGTGCATTAACAATCACTAAAACCTCAACTCTGCATCCGGGTTCAATGCACTTAACCAGTGAATCAAGCAAATCAGCAATACCCGGTTCATTATAAGCAGGAATGACAACTATTATCCCCGTCTGATTATCAGGCGGTTCATTAATGAATTCCGGGAATAGTGCTCTTTTGTCAAGCCACGAAGTGGCAAAACCCATTTTCGCTATTTTTTCTCAGCCTGGTACTTTTTATTAAGCGCATCAAGAACTTTTTGGGTAATATCCTGTCCTTTATCGCCGTAGAGTACAACACTTCCGAAGCTTTTACCAAGAATATACTGATAGTTATAGTCAGCCTTATTAGCTTCGAGGAAAGAGGTGATATACTCAACGATCTGCCTGTTCATTACCTGCTCTTCTTCAACCAGGTTAGACTGAAGGTTATCCTTGAGTGCTACAAGTTCCTGCTGCTGCTGATAGAGGGCTTTTTCCCTTTCAGCAGCGTCGGCTCTGGTTATTAATCCTTTATTGACCTTATCCTGATAATCATTTGCATTTTTCTGGTAAAGGCTTCCTTTGGAATTAAGTTCAGCTTCTGCATTTTTCTGTTTTGCCATCAGGTCAGCTCTCCTGTCAAAAAACATATCAAACTTATAAATAACAGAGTCAATATTCATAAAAGCGATTCCCTGTCCAGGAACATTGGTATTGCCGGTGTTTTTGCCGCTTTTTTTATTTCCTGAGAAATTCAGGTAAAACAGAACTGCAACAGCAAGAAATAATACTGAAAACAGCACTATAGTAAGTTTCTTCATTGGTTAATGGATATTTATTTAACAATAGTCAGCCGCAAATATAAGATATTTAAGCAAACGTGGCTAATGCACACTGCAATTTATTGCACAGGAATATAGTAAAATTATTTCCCGGCAAGAAGGGGTCCGTAGTCTCTAGAATTCAGGGCACGGGATAGCTCTGATTCTTTTCCTTTGCTGTCCGATCGTGAATGAGTTGAACTCATAAGTGAGTGATATCTCATGAGCTCCGCCGGTGGAAGAAATGAGGTTCGAAATTGTAAAATCGTAGCTGTAACCTATGCGAAGCTGTTCAGTTTTAATTCCCACCAGGCCAATAATAGCATCGCCAGCCTGAGAAGTCACAAAGGGGATTCCCCTATACCAGAGACCGAAAATCAGGGGACTTTTGTAATAATATAACCCAAGGTCGGTCTGGTAGAATTTTTGCTGTACCTGGAAATTCAAAGCTAATGAAAGCACCTCCTGAAGCTTGACCCTCAGCCTTGTTTTTTTTATTAGCTGCATCCCGCCGAATAGGTTGAACTTAACTGGAACATGTGTATCACTACCGTAAAAGGATGTCTTGGGTGCAAGCAGGTGATCGAGTGTAAAGCCTCCCCAGTAGGTGTCATTATATGCCAGGAAGGATGTTGCAAAATCGACATCGGCGACATTGTCAAAAGGCGGAGGAGAGACGGAAGGCGTCGTACCGCTTCCTGTAAGCTGACTGTTGAATATCAATTTTCCAATATCAAGCCCAAGGTAATAGAACTTAAAATTCACTCCCGGTCTGAAATGCCAGTCTTTATTTACATTAAAATCGTAGGAGTATAACAATCCGATATTCGTCGTACTTAAATTGCCTGATCCTGCAACGTCGTAGGTAGCAAGGACACCGATACCTGAATTGAAATTAGGCATCGCTTTATCGAATGAAATGCTGTATGTTTCAAATACTCCGGGAACTGAAGGCCACTGGTTCCGGTAAGTCATACCGAGCCTGTACTCCTGGGTAGCACCAGCAAAGGATGGGGCAAGATAAAGAGGATTAGCATAAAACTGTGAGAATGTCGGATCCTGACCATAACAATCTGTAAATAGGATAAATACTGTAGGCAGTATATATATAATTCTCTTTAGCAAGATTTATCCGTATAGGTTTACGCTGACGAAAATAGTTAAATCAAATCACAATTCCTTATGGTTAAACGTTTTTTTGGATCAAAAGTGCTATTCTGGGCCTACTTTTTTAACGAAAGCAATCAAATATAGGATAAAAGTACTGAATTAATTGATGAATTGAAATAGAGATTCAGAGGCAATCTTAGAATGCAACATCAATTTTTGAGCAATGTGACATCACCCATTTTTGTAAATGGTTCACCATTCAGGTAGTTACCGCGGACTTTCCATATATAAACTCCCGGGTCACACAAATGACCTTTGTAGTATCCGTCCCATCCAATATTAATGTCATTGCTTTCAAAGATTATGATTCCACTGCGGCTGAAAATCCGTAGCTGGTAATCAGACAAAGTTGAAGAGACCGGGTGAAATACCTGGGAAGCTTCGTCGCTTTTCGGTGAATAATATCCTGTCGAGGGCCCGTTAAGATTGGGGATAAAGGCATTAGGAAATTCGATATAGTTATCTGAACCTGAAAATGCATTCTTGACGATTACCGAGTCGGAGCATCCGAATTCCGTTGAAACAGTCAGCTTAAGATTATACCGGCCTGACTTCTTATATGAGTGCATTGGTTCAAAAAGTTCCGATGACGATCCATCGCCAAAGTCCCACCTGTATTTTATGGCATCAGAAGAGTAGTTGTGAAATGAGATTTCATCATTGGGCAGGACAGCATTCTCAGGTGAGAACTCAAACCTTGCCTTGGGGGCTGTATGGACTATTACTGTCAGGGATGAAGAAGAATGAAGTTTCCCGGTTCCAGATACAGAAAGAGTAACAGTGTATTCTCCAGGTATATCAAAAAGCCATTTCGGATTTTTCTCAGACGAAGAGCCACCATCACCAAAGGTCCAGCGGCAAGAATCATAATTTACGACATTGTTCATGAAAGATACCTTAAGAGGAGCACATCCTTCAGTAACGGATGCTGAAGCAATGTTCTCAGCAATCAGATTCTGACTCCTCAGGTTGTCAGTTACAGAATTTCCTCTTTTGAAAATTTCTTTACCGTTAAATGAAGCTATCCCTCCAGCTGGTGCTATTGAAGGACCAGGCTTTGAAGATTGAGTTTTTTCTGCGGAAGCAACATTATTGGTCCTTACAACTTTTTTCGGAATCTTGCCTATTTCTTTCAAAGGGCTCTGAACCTTCAGTTCAAAGTATTTGCCAGCAGATTGAATTTCATCAGGCTTCTGTAAAGACTTATCTTCTGATGTACTGGTATTTAAAAGGCCTGAAATATTCTTTTTATGAACAGGTGATGTAAGAATAACTGTCAGAGCAGCGCCGGCAACAGCAATTCCACCTGCATACCAGATGTTGAAATGTGTTGGATTGAAGCGTAGAAACTCCTTCCTGCCGACCTGGCGCATAAGCTTAACACCAGCCTCAGTAGAAGGAATAATTTCAGCGCCTTCCAGCTTTTGCCTGAAAAGATCCCTCAACATCTTATCTTCAACTTTCCCCTTCACGAGTCATTCAATCGTTAATTTAATTATTATCTTCAGAATATCTGTTTTTAAGCTTGCCAAGTTTTTCAAGTTTGTCCCTTATAACTGCTTTTGCTCTGCTGTACTGAGATTTAGAGGTATTGGTATCTATTCCAAGCATCTTTGCTATCTCTTTATGCTTATAACCTTCAACTGCATAAAGGTTGAAAACCATCCTGTAACCAGTGGGCAATCCATTCAGCACCTTGTAAAGCTCATCAGCGGTAAAAAAATCCTCTTCAAAACTTTCAACACCAGTCTCTAC
>PMIG01000245.1:7729-8819 GCA_003157055.1 Bacteroidales bacterium
GAGTATTTGTCGTACAGCAACTGCTGTGCCTTCCTGTCATGCTTTGCGCATCCTTCTATTATCTGCTGGTCACTCGTCATACGTTGAGGACATTTTTATGACATACCATATAAATAAATGGTTGCATAATCTGAAAAATTAATTCAAAATAAATAATTTCACCTTTTAAACATCCCGTTTCAATGACAAAGGTCATTAAAAAATATTTAAGGATGGTTTTTATTAGCAGTTCAAATTTATTACGTAAACAACAATTATCAATAACTACTATGTTTAACAAATTCATTGCGGCAATATTGCCATATTTTCCAAAAAAGTTTATCTGGATCTTCTCTCATTCCTATATTGCCGGCGAAACAATCGACGATGCGATGAGAGTTTCGAAGGAACTGAACAGTAAAAACGTTAAAGTAACACTTGATGTTCTGGGGGAATTTATCAGTACGCTTGATGAGGCAGAAGCTAACACGAAGGAATATCTCAACACGATTGATGTAAGCTATAAAAACGGTATTGACGGTAACTTTTCAGTTAAACCTACAAGTTTCGGATTGCTTATCAATAAGGAAGCTTGCTATCGTTATGTTCGGGAAATCGTAGCCCATGCAGCCGGATATAAAGGATTCATAAGGATAGACATGGAAGACTCGCCATGCACCGACATGGAGATCGAACTTTTCCGTAGGTTGAAGAAAGAATTCCCCTCAAATGTCGGGATTGTAATTCAGGCCTATATGAAGAGAACTCTCGACGACATTAAAGGACTTTCTGACCTGAACAGTGAAGCTGCACCACTCAGCTTCAGGTTATGTAAAGGCATTTATGTTGAACCGGCTGCAATTGCATTCAAGAAATATGAAGAGATTAATCAGCATTACCTGGAGGATCTAGAATATATGTTAAAAAATAAGATACACGTTGGTATTGCAACCCACGACAAACCGCTTGTCGATGCAGCATATAAACTTTTGGAGAAATATAATGTCCCGAAAAACCTCTATGAATTCCAGATGCTTTACGGGGTGACTCCCAAGTTGCGTGAAAGCATAGTTGATGAAGGACATTCAATGAGAGTTTATGTGCCTTTCGG
>PMIG01000245.1:8907-9164 GCA_003157055.1 Bacteroidales bacterium
ATACCTTTTGTGAATCTCATTCACCTCTTGTTCAGTCAGACTGGGCTGGAGCGGAGCAGGCTTTTCAGGAAGACCGTGAAGCAGCATATAAGCGGCCGGAATAAGCAACAGGGGACTCAAGCCTACTATCCTGTCAGATGGAATCTGACCTTTCGTATATGCATCATCCTTCTGTCTCTGTCTGAGCACCTCATAATTAGTAGAAGGGTCACCAAGTTTATTCTGGGTCATCCTTGCCTGGTATGCGGAAAGTGCCA
>PMIG01000388.1 GCA_003157055.1 Bacteroidales bacterium
GAAGTTCACTTAAAGAAAACCAACTTTAATCAATTAATCGGGGGATGGCTGGAATTAATCAGGTCGGATTTGATCAGATTTTTTTAGAATGGTACTATCCGTTAAGGAATTCAATGTACTATAAGACAGGCGATATGCAAGTAGCAGAAGATTTGGTTCAGGATACGTTTCTTAAAATCTGGGAAAAAAGAGAGACTATTAACCCGGAGACTGTAAAACCCCTGCTGTACAAAATCGCAAATAATCTATTTCTGAACAGGATCGAGCATGAGAAGGTTTCTTTCAAATTTGTCACAGGGTATAACGGAAATGATCTATCCAATGCACCTGATTTTGAGCTTGAGATGAAAGATTTTGACATCAGATTGCAGGAGACTCTTGCAGACCTTAATGAAAAGAGCCGCTCGGTGTTTTTAATGAACAGGATCGATGAACTTACTTATTTCCAGATTGCTTGTAACCTGAACATCTCGGTGAAAGCCGTTGAAAAGCGAATGAGCAAAGCAATAGCATTTTTGAAAGAAAGATTAGATGTTAAAATATAGATTATCTGAGTAAAATGGAAAAGCTTAATGATCAATATCCGGACTCCGGGGAATTTAGCGGGATGAGACTGGAGCAGAAGATAATGAGCCGGGCCTCAAAACTGAGGCTCCCTGACGGTATCTCAAGCAGCGAAGCTTTGTCCCTGTTGAAGGTCAGGATTGCGGAAAGTGAATCAGAAAAGAGTAAAAGCGGAAGTAATAGTAAGATTATTTCCAGACAGGTTTACATTGTCTCCTCAATTGCTGCAGGCTTGCTGATGCTATTTGGCATCTGGCAACTATGGCTTAAGAATCCGGCAATCAATGTGATAGCGCAAAAAGGATCAAGAGTAGAATACCGGCTTCCCGACGGATCTGATGTTAATATAAATTCAGACAGCAGGATAACCTGGGATAAAAGAGATTTTAAAAACGATCGCCATCTTTCCCTTGATGGTGAAGCGTTTTTCAGTATCGCAAAGGGAACACCATTCACGATATCTGCAAGCAGAGGCAATATCAGGGTACTGGGAACATCCTTCAACGTCTATTCGCGGCCAGATGCATTCAAGGTAAGCTGCCTTACCGGGAAAGTTATTGTAACAACAGGAACACAGTCAGTTACCATTTTGCCCGGAGAGAGCGCTGAGATTAAAGAGAATGATCTTGTAAGCTATGCCGATTCCAGGATAAACTCCGCCACTGGATGGGTAAATGGAGAATTCAATTTTGATGATTCTCCTCTTTCCAGGGTACTGGAAGAAATAGAACGTCAGTTTAATGTCAAGTTTGCAGGTCTTGATTCTAATTCAAGATACTTTACAGGCAGTTTTACCAATAAAGACCTGAATGCAGCGTTAGATATTGTGTGTATACCATTGGGACTAAATAATGAGATTGACAATAAGGGAGAAATATTTATCAGTGAGGCTCATCAATAGTACGATTATTTGTATCTCATTGTTTTTATTTCTTTCAGAACTTAATTTAAAAGCCCAGACCTACAGGCAGACATTCATAAATACTCCGCTCTCTGAAGCGCTGAAGCAGGTTTCTAAGTTGCTTGATGTCAAAGTAGCTTTCGATTCCGGGAAACTCGGCCTGGTTAAAATCAACAGGGAAGTCACTGGTAACTCTGCCGATGACATGATCTCTGATCTCCTCCTGAATTCAGGTTTTGGTTACATTTACAAGTATAACAGGTATCTGATTATAGAAAGAGGAGACCTTAAAAGCGACTTTCCATCCGGCACATGCCAGATAATAGGATCTATAACTGATAGGGAATCAGGAGAGCAGCTTCCCTATGCATCTGTAATTCTCTATAATAAAAATCTTCTCGCATCAGCATCTGAAAATGGTTCATTCTGTATAAAGAATGTTACAGAAAACCCAATTCATCTCATGGTAAGTTATATCGGGTATAAACCGCTTGATACAACCTTTAGCTGGTCCGATCAATTGATGAATCTGGATATCCGGCTTTTCAGAAAAATCCATATACTCGATAAAATCGTAGTTAAAGGCATCAGAATGGAGATGGTCGACCTTAGAAATGATGTTGACTTTGCAACAACAATTGACGCTGTCAGATTAATCGACCTTCCGATGCTTGCCGAAACTGATATATTCAGGACACTGCAGCTTCTACCTGGTGTGAGCTACACCGAGAATTCATCCGGCTTAAGCATCAGGGGCGGCTCCAGTGATCAGAACCTTGTTCTTTTTGATGGGCAGACACTTTATAACCTTAGTCATTATTACGGTGTTGTTTCTGCATTAAATCCAAATGTCATAAAGGACCTTCAGATATATAAGGGTGGATATGATTCAAGGTTCGGTGAAAGGGTTTCAGGTATTGTTGATATAACCGGGAAATCTGGTAACCAGTCAGAACCAGTAGTATATGGTGACGTTAATCTTCTTAGCGGAAACCTTACTGCCGAGCTTCCCATTGGGAAAAAAGTTACATTCATAGGGGCAGTAAGAAGATCCTATTCCGACATTTATTCCACAGAATTTGCCAGCGGCCTCTTCGAAAAGAACATGGACTGGTTCAAAGGCGATTCTTCCAATATTGTCACCAGCACCAAACCATCATTCTATTTCTACGATTATAATGCAAAACTGACTTATAAGAAAAGCAACCTCGAGACTTTTTACCTGAGCATTTATGGCGGTAAGGATTATTACAGAAATTCTTATAGCGGAATTTCTCATTCAAATAAGGTCAATACTACTGACAATAACACATGGAGCAATTACGGAATTAGTGCATCGTGGCTGAAGCAATGGAACGAATCGTTCTTCTCCAATATTCAGGCAGGAACATCGGGTTATGATAATAACTCGTCAAATTCTACAACAATCGATGGGTCGAACGGCCCTTCAAACAATCATCCTTTCCTTCCAGATACTGTCGATACGTTTAATACGGCAAACCGTAACAGGCTTAAAGACCTTTCCCTGTCGGCACGCAACACCTATACTATTTCAAATAGTAACCAGCTTAACTTTGGCCTGCTAATAAGGGGAAACAACATTTATTATCATAAAGATGTTGCGAATATTTACGTTTTTGACAATTCCGATCAGACAGGCTGGACCAATTCAGCTTACCTGCAGGATCGCATAACATTTTTTGACAAGTTGACCATCAAGCCCGGATTCAGGCTAAGCTATTATAACGGAACACAGAAGTTTTACCTCGAGCCAAGATTTTCTGCGAATTATAAATTCTCTGATAATTTTTCGGTTCGTATAGCCACTGGCAGGTATTATCAGTTTATAAGCCAGGTTCTCGCACAGCAGGAGACAGGCTATAATAAAAATTTCTGGGTTTTGGCCGATAAATCGACCCATCCGGAAGTAACCTCAAATCATATTATTGGCGGTTTTACTTTTGAGAAAGGCAAATTCCTGTTCGACGCAGAAGGCTATTTCAAATCATACACGGGACTTCAGGAATATATATTTCTTTCTCAATATCTTAAAAACTCGGATTTTCCGGCTTATTTCAATAATCCTCCTCCAGCCCCGGCAGCATCGAGACCAAGCTATTATATAACCGGAACCGGAAGATCGTTTGGGATGGATTTAATGCTGAGGTTTAAGGCCAATGATTTTACCAGCTGGATATCTTATTCGTACGGGAGAAGCTTCCAGAAATTTGCAGATATTAATTATGGCAATGAGATCCCGGGAGTTAACGACCAGCCGTACGAGCTGAGCTGGACCAATATGCTCACTTTCGGAAAGTGGAACTTTGGGACAGTAACACTATATTCTACGGGAAAGCCTTATATAGACGGAGATCCTGATATAGATTTTCCCAGGTCAAATGGAGAAAATCCTCTGATAATTCGTGTTTATAAACGCCTTCCTGATTACTTCAGAAGCGATTTCTCTGTCAATTATAACTTCACCATTAAAAAAACCAGGCTTAAGACCGGCGTGACTCTGCTGAATATTTTCAATACACAGAACTATTTCGACATCAACACACGGAAATTTGATTTTTCAACCACCTCATTTTCTGAAACAACACTGATTCAATCTCAGTCATTTTCGATTAATCTCTTTCTGCATTTTCTTTTTTAAAGGATGAATTCCGACCTTAATATTTCTTAGGAATATTAAATTTTTCGGTAGGGTAATTACGGATCATACTGTACTAACAATATAATCAAATAAACTTAAAAGCGGAGATATGAAAAGCAAGTTAATCATCGGAGCGATTTTGGTTGGATTGGTTGGGTTTTACTCGTGTAAGAAATCCGACAGGTTATCTAATTCACCATCATTGACTACTACTCTGACAGCATCAGTTGCTGAAGTTGTCGGAAATCAGGTAAGCACTATTACAGGCGCAACGGAACATAGCCTTTCACTTGAGACATTTGACGGAC
>PMIG01000395.1 GCA_003157055.1 Bacteroidales bacterium
TTAAAGTTCATGTCAAGAAGAACAACGTTGTAGTTCTTCTTTTCAAGTTCCGTAAAGATATGATTGGGATTTGACAGGGAAGTAACTATCTGGAATTCTGGCGAGAGAAGTATTTCAAGAGTGCTCAGGATGCTCTTGTTATCATCTACAACCAGTATATTACCTTTTGCCATTTTTTTCAAATTTAAAGATACTTATATCATAAGTCAATAACATGTAAAAATATTAGACACTAATTTGTAAATAAATTTAACCATATCGATCTGCTCGGTTTTGTAAAGTACAAATAATCAGCGATTTAAAATATTGGCACTGTTTTAGCATTTCTGCAGTATATTTTTTAATGATGAGAAGTCAATTATCGTTTTTTTTATTTCTTCTGTTCATTGTACCGGTTTCCGGACAACAAAAATGGGCTCTTGAGGATTGTATAAAATATGCTGTTCAGAATAACCTGAACATTAAGCAGGGCAGGATCGAAATTGAAAAAGCTCAGCAGAATTTCAGACAGGCAAAGTGGGATTTGATGCCGTCAGTCGGAGCATCATCATCTGCCGGATATTCTTTTGGACGAACTGTGGTTGAGGGTGACCTGGTGTCGCAATCATATTTTTATAATGATTATAACCTCAGAGCCTCCATGGATCTTTTTAATGCTTTCTCACAGCAGAATGAGATAAGCTACAGCAAATTCAGAATGAGGGCTGCCGAGAACTCAAGCCGTAATGCCATTGACGACCTTGCTTTTAAGATTATGAACTCCTTCTACGATGTTATCTATTTTGAGGAACTTCTTCAGATTACAACGAAGCAAAAAGAGCTTTCTCAGTTAATCGAAAAGAAGACTGATGTTCTGGTGAAAACAGGACTAAAAGCTACAGCCGACCTTTTGGAGGTAAAAGCCAATCTGGAGAAAGATGAGCTTACCTGTATTCAAACGCAAAACAAATTGGAGTCGGCATGGATAGAACTTAGGAAAGCAATGAATCTTAGGCCTGACAGTGCCATCGCTCTTATAAAGAACACCAATCCGATCATTGAAGACCAAAACAGTAACCTGGACATAATATCATTATACGGGAGCCATTCTTCATGGTCACCGGAGATAAAATCGTATGAATATGACAAGGAGGCAAGCAGAAAAAACTTAAGTGTACAGCATGCTGCCTTCTTTCCCTCACTCGGAGCAGGAGCTTCCTATGGCACTTATTTCTATAATGGCTCCATGGGGGATTTTGCAAACCAGTTTAAGGCAAATCAGAATCAGTATGTAGGGATGTCGCTGAACATCCCGATTTTCAGCAGGAATGCAAATATAACCAAGGTGAAGTTGGCCAGGCTTGAATATGAATCTGCGAAGGTCAGACTGGATCAGGCTAAACAGGATCTGCTATATGAAATGGTAACAAATTACAATGATCTGAAAGCCTCCTGGAGTGAATTAACCCAGGCACGCAAGCAGTTTGAAGCAGATACCCTTGCATTTAACGCAGCTGAAAAGAAATACGACCAGGGGATGATCAATGTTGTTGATTTTTATACTGCCAAGAACCGGATGTCTAATACGGCAGGTCAGGTTCTCAGATCAGAACTGACTGTTGAGGTCAAGAAAAGAATAATTGAATTTTACCAGGGTAACAGATTCTGGGAAAAATAACAGATAACTCTATTGTTAATAAATTAACAATCAATATAATACCGAACAAAATGGGAATGGATAAAACAATTGAACGCAAAAAAGGCATCAGGTTGAAACATGTTATATGGGGACTTGGGATTTTATTGATTCTCTTTTTGATGTTCAAATTAATAAAGAGCGGACAAGTCTCCGTATTCAGGGCTGAAGCCGATAAGATAACGATTAGCACTGTTGAGGAGGATGTATTTAATGATTATATTACAGTAAACGGACAGGTAGAGCCGATTTCCACAATTTACCTCGATGCAGCAGAAGGTGGAAGGGTATCTGAGAGGCTGATAGAAGAGGGAGCAATGGTTCAGAAGGGTGATGTGATCCTCCGGCTCGAAAACAGGCAGCTTTATCAGACTATTCTTGACAGTGAAGCCGCCCTTGCTGAGAAAGAGAATTACCTCCGGACAACACGAATTAATTTTGAAACGGAATTAATAGAGTCGAGAAGAAGCATTCTCGACAGCAAGTACAAACTGACCAGAAAAAAAAGGACATATGAGCAGTACCAGACTTTGTTTGACCAGGGATTAATATCGAAGGAGGAATACCTGCAGTCAAAGGAAGATTATGAGTATGAAGTTAACCTGCTGAAGATAAATAAGGTAAAAGCTTCCAACGATTCACTTCTTCGTGTCACTTCAATGATAACGCTCGACAGTGACCTGGGCAAGATGAGACAGATGCTTCAGCTTGTTCACGAGAGACTTGATAATCTCAATGTAAAAGCTCCTGTCGATGGACAGCTCGGGATGCTTGATGCTGAAATTGGTCAGTCGATCGGTGGCGGACAAAGGATCGGCCAGATAAACGTACTCACAAACTTCAAGATAAATGCACAGATAGATGAGCATTACATCGACCGTGTGCAGAGAGGCCTTTCTGCAACTTTTGATCGTAACGGTACAGAAATAAATCTTACCGTCAAAAAAGTTTATCCCGAAGTGCGTGAAGGACAGTTTAAGATCGATATGGTCTTCAATGGGACAAGTCCCGAAAACCTGAGAACCGGCCAGACTTATAATATAAAGCTTGAACTAGGGGCTTCCGAGAAGGCAATAATGATTCCCAGGGGAGGATTCTTCCAGAGTACAGGAGGACAATGGATCTTTGTACTGAATCAAGCCGGAACAGAGGCAGTGAAAAGGCAGATCAGGATCGGCAAGCAAAATCCTCAGTATTATGAGATACTCGAAGGACTGCAGGCAGGTGAAAAAGTAATCACATCAGGCTATGAATTATTTGGTGATAATGATAAAATAATACTAAAATAAATAGACCCCCTTCTTCCTCGCAGGCTCCGCATCTCCCCATATAGGGGGAGAAACTTAGGGGGGTCAAAGATGANNATGGGACCTTCAGGATGCGGAAAATCGACTCTTCTGAATATTGTCGGGCTGCTTGATAATCCGACAGCTGGAGAGTATTATTTTGACGGTAAAGAAGTGGGTCAGCTTAAGGAACGCAATCGCACTTTGCTGCGCAAAGGGAATATCGGGTTCGTTTTTCAGAGCTTTAACCTGATAGATGAACTGACTGTTTATGAGAATGTTGAGCTACCGCTGATCTATCTTAAGCTCAAAGCACGTGAGCGAAAAGATATGGTCGAAAAAGTTCTTGACCAAATGAAGATAAGTCATAGAAAGAAACATTTCCCGCAGCAGCTTTCAGGAGGTCAGCAGCAGCGTGTTGCCGTCGCACGTGCTGTTGTTGCTGGTCCGAAGCTCATACTCGCCGATGAACCGACAGGAAACCTCGATTCAAAGAATGGCATTGAGGTCATGAACCTTCTTACTGACCTGAACAGGGCCGGAACAACAATAGTAATGGTTACACACTCATTGCGCGATGCAGGGTATGCCCATAGGGTCATTAATCTATTCGATGGACAAATCATTACTGAAAGTTCACAGGTGGCTGAAGCCGTGTTATAATAAGCAGTACTATAAAAAACTGCGAAGCCATGATCAGACACAACCTGCGTATAATACTGGCAAGTGCTTTAAAGAATCCCAGGGTCGCATTAATTAATATTATTGGACTGTCACTGGGCTTGGCTTGTGCACTTCTGATGTATTTATGGGTGAGGGATGAGCTGAGCTTTGATAAATTTTATAAAAATGCCGGTCATATTTACCTCGCATACCTTAAAGGTACAAGTGGCAATAACATATCCTATCAATCAACAACTTCACCTGTCATTTCAAAACGGCTTAAAGACGAATGTCCGGAAGTCAGAGAATCAGCCAGATTATTTTCATTAGGTGAAACTACGGTTAAATATGGTGATAAGATCATTAATGAAACTTCAGGCGCAGCAGCTGATCAATCGATTTTTTCAATTTTTGATTTTCGATTTGTCAGCGGGTCTTCCGAAAATGTTTTTGAAGACCCTTCTTCAATCATCCTGACTGAATCAATGGCGCACAGGTATTTTGGAAATGAAGATCCGATAGGAAAGGATCTTCTGATCAATAACAAATTAAATTTCACTGTGAGGGGAATCATCCACGATTTTCAGAAAAATGCTTACCTGAGGTTTGATTTTGTGATCCCGTTTTCTGTTTTGCCACGATTAGATGTCCCTATAGAAGGATCTGATTTTTATCCATGCGCTTTTTACAATTATGTAATGCTTAATGAAAAGACAAACTATCTGGCTTTAAATGAGAGAATAGGAAAGAACATAACTATGGAGAATAATTCCATAAAATTTGAAATAGAGCTTATCCCGGTGACAAAAACCTATTTGCAGGATTCCGGAGGCGCCGGACGGCTCATCATTTTTTCAATTATTTCAATATTTGTATTATTTCTTGCGTGTATCAATTACGTAAATCTCACAATCGGTTCCCTTATTTCGCGGGTAAAAGAAATAAGCATCCGGAGGATCATCGGTGCTGAAAAGAAACAACTGGTTTTTCAACTGGTAACTGAAAGTGTACTGTTTGCTTTCCTGGCATCGATAGTGGCAATTATCATTACATACCTGTTTCTGGGCCTGTTCAATAATATTACCGGTAAACAGATTGAATTTAAATTTACTGATGCTGATTTTTTGGGCGTTATAATACTTCTGACTCTGTTTACCGGTTTCATTTCAGGACTCTTACCCGGACTTAAATTTGCTTCAGTAGTAGCCAATGACTTACTCAAAAACAAGCTGTCATCTTCATCAGACATCGGTAGTTTCAGGAAAGGGCTGGTTATCTTTCAATTAGTAATTACTATTTTTTTCCTTATTTCCTCAATAGTGATCAATCGTCAATCGAAGCTGATAACTTCTTTTAATTCAGGTTTTAACAAAGACAATATATATTATGTCAGACTTAATGAAGATATCAGTGGTAAAATACCTGAATTGAGACAGATACTCCTGCAAAACCCTCAGATTCTAAATATCGCATCTGCCTCAGTTCTGCCTAACCGGATAGTCACAGGGTCCTATTTTAAATGGGGAATATCAGAAGTTTCAGATAAAAGAATCTGTGAAGCCAGGGTCGATTATGATTTCTTAAAAATATTCGATATGAAATTACTGGCAGGCAGGTTTTTTGATACAGAACATCCTTCTGATGCTGAAAAATCTATACTTATAAGTGAAACTGCCTATAATATGCTTCAGGAAAAAAATGCCATTGACAAACCATTTCATTACGGGAATAAGACATATAATTTAATTGGGGTAGTAAAAAATTATCAGCATAATTCAGTATTATCTCAGACGCCTGGTGCGATTTCTTACCTTTTAAGTCCGAATTCAAACTCATATTTATTTATAAAAATAAACCCGGGATTGACCGATCTGGTTGCAAAAGATCAGACCATCCGGTACATACACAAAATTTGTGACAGCTTCAGCCCGAATAGACCTTTGTTCTATAGCTTCCTTAATGATGTGAGCTATAATATTGAAACACAGTTTGAAACACGAAAAGAACTGATTTTTTTAGCAACCCTCTTAACTATACTGATTTCAATAATTGGCTTATTC
The DNA here is from genome assembly GCA_003157055.1 of Bacteroidales bacterium. Classification (GTDB taxonomy): domain Bacteria; phylum Bacteroidota; class Bacteroidia; order Bacteroidales; family VadinHA17; genus LD21. The sequence continues at coordinate 5,685 of PMIG01000395.1, forward strand.
GGACTTGTTTATCAATCGGTTAAATACAGGGTCAAGGAGATAGGTATCCGTAAAATTAACGGGGCAAGAGTATCAGAAGTTATGTTGATGCTAAACAGAGGTTTTATTGCATGGATAGCTATTGCATTTATGATCGCAACTCCGATAGCCTGGTTTGCCATGCATAAATTGCTAAATAATTTTGCAAATAAAATCAGACTCGACTGGTGGATATTTGCCCTGGCCGGTCTGATGGCATTTGTGATTACAATATTGACAGTGAGCTGGCAGAGCTGGAAAGCAGCATCTAGAAATCCTGTTGAGGTTCTAAGATATGAATGAGCAATTAGCAACTAACTCTATATCATGATAAGCTTAAGACACATTTACAAGTACTATGATTCTAAGTTTCAGAGGACTTTTGTCCTGAAGGATATCGACCTGGAGATCCATGAAGGAGAATTTTTTACAATAATGGGACCCAGCGGGGCAGGCAAATCCACGTTACTCAATATCATTGGTATGCTGGACGAACCGAGCGAGGGAGAGTATTTTTTTCTCGATCAACATGTGACAAAACTGAGTGAAAAGAAGAAGGTAGAATTCCATAGGAATTATGTTGGCTTCATTTTCCAGGCCTTTCACCTTATTGATGAGCTTACCGTATATGAAAATATTGAGACTCCGCTGATATACAAGGGTATGAAGGTTTCTGTCCGCAAAAGCGTGGTGGCCGATATGCTCGACAGGTTTAACATGGTTGCAAAAAAAGATCTTTTCCCCGCTCAGCTTTCAGGAGGTCAGCAGCAGCTTGTTGCCATTGCCAGAGCCATAGCCGGGAAACCAAAGCTTCTTCTCGCTGATGAGCCCACAGGTAACCTTCATTCCGACCAGGGAAAACAGATCATGGAGCTCTTAAAAAGCCTGAATAAGGAAGGAATTACCATCATTCAGGTTACACATAATGAGGAGTTTGCAAAATACGGAAGCAGGATAATCAGGCTTGCTGACGGTCTCATTTCAGAAGATAGTGGGATCGCAACTGCCGAAAAAAAGACAAATAAAACCAAATGAAGGTCTTCAGAAGAGTAAAACAGAATTTGCAATGGGTCCTGATAAATGTTACAGGACTTAGCATAGCAGTTGCCTGTAGTCTGATCATTTTACTTTATATTCTTCAGCAGACGAGCTATGACCGGTTTCATTCAAAAGCTGACTATATCTACCGGATTACGTTGGAGAGCAATCAGGGCGCATCGTCGATCCATCCCGCCCGTGTGTATGGTGATCTGCGGCAAATGGTGACCGATTATCCTGTAATTGAAAGAATGGTGAGACTGGTTCCATTCAGAAACGCGATTGTAAAGATCGGAGATCAGAAGTTCTATTCCCGTAATGCTTTCTTAACCGATAGTTCATTCTTTAAGGTTTTCGACTTTAAGGTTATTTCAGGAAACTCTAAAAAGGCATTCTCACAGCCGGGCCAGGTATTTATAAGCCGCACTCTCGCAATCAAATACTTTGGTACTCTCGATGTGATTGGGAAGGAGATTTCAATTTTACATCAGCAGGATCCAAATTTCAAGGTTTTCACGATTGATGGCGTTATGGAAGATTTTCCTGCAAATTCTCATTTTCATGCCGACCTGCTTTCTTCCTTTACAAGTGAGGATGATCTAACGACTTGGTCCTATACCTATTTTCTTATTAAGAAAGGTACTGACATAAATGCTCTCAGGGGAACCCTTCAGCAAAAAATGGAATCAGAAAATAAATCTGGCAATCCTGCCCCCGTAATATACCTTCAGAAGCTTACCGACATTCATTTGTTCAGCCATAAATCGCGCGAGATTGAGAATAACGGGGAGATCAGATCTATAGTCTTGCTTGTCAGCGGCACCATCATAATTATTTTTATTGCCCTTATAAATTTTTTCAACCTGAGCCGGGTGCAATTCATTTCTAGGCTTAAATCAATAAAAGTCAAGCTGATAAATGGAGCATCGAGAGGGATTCTGGCAGGTGAAATTGCCCTTGAATCGCTACTACTTTCAGTATTATCAATTTCAGTTGGATTAGTAATAGCCATCAGTCTGAGCAGGCATCTGGGGATTTCAATTTTCGATCCCGACAGGATTGTACTTGTTTTTCTGGTTGTCCTGGGTTTTATCTTTACCATAGCGCTTCTCTCTGTACTTCCGCTTTTTACCTCAAAAATTGTCAACGATATAAAAGTTACCAGTCGCCAGGAGAACCTGTACACCTACCCGCTTCTAATCCAGTTCACACTGGCTGTAACCGCCATTGCCGCTACCATAGTGCTTAACCGGCAGATGGATTATATAAACAGACAACATCCGGCATCTCAGAATGCAAACATGATGGTGATCCCGGACAACCCCTGGGAGTCGATTCAGCGCTATGAGGTTTTCAAAAACGAATTGCTCAACAGTACCTTAATAACTGCAGTGACTGCAGCCATGGAAGACCCTGGCAGCGATATCCTCGACGCTGTAGATTTCGAGATGGAAGGCATTGAAAAGAAAGAAGGACAATCGATAAATATTTTTACGACCGATTCCAATTTTTTCAGCTCACTAGGTATCCATCCACTTGCCGGCACCACGGAGTTGGGATTCACTCCATCACAAAAATGGGAGTCTGATGCTGTTGAATTAAGCCAGCTTCGGGAAAACAAAAGCTCTGATAAACAGAAGCTTGCTGAGCTTGAAAAAAGAGTTGGAGGGTACCGCGAGAAATACATTCTGAACCAAAGTGCTCTTAAAATGCTGGGAATTTACAATCCTGGAAAGGCCATCGGGAAAAGATTCAGAATCAATTTCTTCCTGCCCGACCTCTTTCCGGAAGGTGAAATTGTGGGGGTAGTTCCCGATTTCCATTATACTAATCTGCATAGTGAGGAGAAACCGCTGGCAATTGCTCCCCGGAAGATGTTCAATTATTGTTTTTTAATAAGCATTGATCCGAAACAACGTGGAAAAGCCATAGCAAAAATCGCTTCAGCATGGCAAAAAATTAATCCTGAATTTCCGCTGCAATACGAATTTATAACAGATACCTACAGAAAAGTGTACGCAGGTGAATATGCACAAACACGGGTTTTATCGCTCTTTGCCCTTATCTCAATTATTCTCTCCGCATTAGGAATCTTTGCCATGGCAGCCTTCAGCATGCAGCACCGGATAAAAGAGATAGGCATCCGAAAAGTGAATGGTGCCAAAGTCTTTGAAATACTTGCATTGATTAATAAAGACTTTATAAAATGGATTGCCATTGCTTTTGTGATCGCGACTCCTGTGGCTTACTTCGCCATGCGTAAATGGCTGCAAAACTTCGCTTATAAAACAGAATTATCATGGTGGATATTTGCTGTGGCAGGCTTAATTGCGCTGGGCATTGCATTACTGACTGTGAGCTGGCAGAGCTGGAAAGCGGCAACAAGGAACCCGGTTGAAGCTCTGCGATACGAGTGATTACAAGATATGCTTAATAGAATGAAAAGGAATATTGCATAGTTAAAGAATCTCAAAAGTAAAAACGAAATTTCAAACCATGATAAAACTTCTATTTAAAACGGCATTTCGTAATATACGTAAAGATTTATACCAGACCACATTAAATATTTTTGGTCTGGCGCTTGGCTTTGCTGCATTATTATTTATTTCCACCTATTTTTTTCATGAATTAAGCTTTGATAAGTTCCATGAAAAAGCAAACCGTATATATAGATGTGTTGCACATGCAAAAATTGGTGGAACAGAGGAGATTTTATCAAATTCAGAAATTACTATATCAACTGCATCTAAAAATGATCTGCCTGAAGTTGAAGATGCTACACGGTTATTCTATGCGAAATACGTAACTGTAAAAGTTGCTGGAAATAAATATATAGAAGATAAATTCTGGTTTGCTGATGCTAACTTCCTTCAGATATTTGATTTCAAACTACTGGAAGGAGATAAAAAACTGGTATTGTCACAACCCAACAGTATTATTTTGACTGAAGATTACAGCAAAAAATATTTTGGCAATAAAAACCCAATCGGGCAGTCAATTGTAATTAGCGACAACGGTGATGTTTATCAAGTAACGGGGGTTTTAAAAAACATTCCTTTAAATTCTCATATGCAGTTTGGAATGTTGGCTTCCTTTTCAAGTCTGCCATTAAGCAAAAGGAATGAGATAATAGATTGGGGCAACTTTCGGGATCTGTATACTTTTTTATTAATAAAAGAGAATGTGGATATAAAGACACTCAATGAGAAATTTCAGGAATTCCCCATGAAATACTATAAGTCTATGTTTGCTCTGGCGGGAATTAATATGGAAGATTTTGAAAAAAAAGGAGGTTTTATTAAACATATCCTGCAGCCTTTGAGTGAAGTTCATCTGGATAATACATTTACCGATAATGTATTTTTATACGGGAATAGACAGCTTTTATATGCTTTGGGAATTATTGGGCTTTTTATTTTAATTATTGCGTGTTTCAATTTTATAAATCTCAGTACAGCCAGGGCATCTTTGCGTGCAAAAGAGATTGGAGTGAAAAAAATCCTGGGATCGAGCAGAAGAAGCCTTATCGCATTGATATTGACAGAGACGTTCCTGCAATGTTGTATTGCTTTGTTAGCTGCAATAATATTCCTAATATTCAGTCTTGGGTTATTAAACAGATTCACAAACTTAAATATTGAATTTGGTCAGTTCTTTAACAAATTTGGGCTGATTACAATAATTCTCATTCCTGTAATTGTAGTAGGTATCGCAGGGATATTCCCCTCCTTTGTGATTTCGAAGTATAATCCTGCGGAGGTAATTAAAGGTATTGTTCTGAAATGGAACTCTAATTCAGGTTTACGAAATGCGCTGGTTGCGTTTCAGTTTATTGTATTCATTGCATTGGTAAGCGTAACTGTTATTGTCAAAAAACAAGTTTACTTACTTCACAACCAGAATCCCGGTTTTCATAAAGAGAATGTTTTAGTAGTAAAAAACACAAATAAACTTGGAAATAACGCGATGGTCTTCAAAAATGAAATGCTTAAAGTGGGGCAAACCATAAATGCTGCTTATACTTCGATGGTGCCATCAATATTTGACGGGGACTCCAATCCATTCAGCAAAACAGATAAGAAAGAACAGGTATTTCTAAAGAGGGTGGATGCTGACAAAGATTTTATTGAAACATTGAAAATAAAAATATTGGATGGCCGTGGTTTTGCCGGTAATGCTAATGATGAAAAAGGAAACGCTATTATTAATAAGAAAGCAGCTGAAATTTTCGGATGGAGTGACTGCAGGGACAAGATCATTTACGATTATAACGATGGAGGCAAATACTTCAATGTCATTGGTATCACTGAAAACTTTCATCTTGAGTCACTAAGAAATGAAGTTGAACCTGCAATAATAAGGTGTTCAGACAATGGAAATTATCTGGCCATAAGGATCCAGCCGGAAAGTGCAACAAAGGCAATTGCTTCAGCTAAAATGTTATGGGAACAGTCTAATGACAAAGCTCCTTTTGAATTCACATTTCTTGATGTTTCGTTCGACAGCCAATATAGGAATGAAGTGAGATTCGGAAAAATAATAACCCTTTTCTCGATCATTTCAATAGCTATTGCATGTTTGGGATTGCTGGGGTTGGTTTCATTTACATTAAGCCGTAAGCGGAAAGAGATCTGCATCCGTAAAGTAAATGGTGCAATGGTATCCGAAGTATTAGCTATGCTTACCAGAGACTTTATAAAATGGGTAGTAATTGCATTTACGGTTGCCACTCCTGTTGNNCTGGCAGAGTTGGAGAGCAGCTACAAGGAATCCGGTAGAGGCACTGCGGTATGAATGAACCCCATCCCCCCAGGGGGGCTTTAAGAAATAAGTGGACATGGAAGAATTTGATAAATCAATGTATTACGGAGCGAAGCCTGAAACTTTAGAGGCTGCAAGAATATTGAGAGAAAATATGACACTATATGAAAAATTGCTCTGGGACCGACTAAAACAAAAGCAGGTATGCGGCTTAAGATTCCGTCGACAACATCCGATTGATTTCTTTATTGCAGATTTTTATTATCATGAAGCCAGACTGTCGTGGAGATTGATGGTGAGATTCACGAAAACCAAAAAGAATATGATGATGGTCGTTGTGCAGAAATGGAGAGACTTTGTATAAAAGTCATTCGGTTCAAAAATTCAGAGGTTAAGAATAATGTCCATGGGGTTATATCAAAGATTGAAGATGAAATTAAAAACAGAATAAAAAATCCCCCTTGGGGGATTTAGGGGTGGTTTCCTGGCAAAGCTGGAAAGCGGCGACAAGGAACCCGGTCGAAGCACTGAGATATGAATGACCCTCTCGCAATTGCCAGAGAGGGGTTAAGTGATTAACAATTGATGTCAATAATTAAATTTTCAAAGAAGGTAAAATGATAAGGAATTTACGGTTTGCTTTTCGAATATTAAAACAGAACCCTCTTTTGCTTTATATCAGTGTGCCAGGGCTGGCAGTAGGGTTGTGTGCCATTTTACTGCTTGTTGTGTATTTGAATTATGAACTCAGCTTCGACAAACATTTTCCAACCAATGATCGTGTTCTCAGGTTAGAAAATACCTTAGAAGAGGACAAGTCCANNGATGTTTTCGGATTAAAGCTATTACAGGGCAGTGCCACTGAAGCACTTACAGGGAAGACCAGTATTGTGTTGACAAAATCAACTGCCGAAAAACTGTTTGGCCCTGGAGATTGTATTGGGAAATCCTTTAAACTGGAAAAAAGCGATGTGATAGTGTCGGGGGTAATTAGCGACATACCCAAAACCACCCATTTTAAATTTGATATGCTGATGCCATTGGAATCCGATAAATTCATAGTCAGTCAGGGGAGCCTTGAATTCCGAACTTATTATTTAATTAAAAAAGGAGCCAGCATTGAAAAGGCCAGACAAAACATTGCGGCAGCAAATGATGAATTAATGATTGTCTGGAAAAGCAGGAGTCACCTCAACAACGGCAAAACGGAAACTACCACAGAGTTGCTTCGCGACATCCACCTGCATACAAAAGCACAGGATGATATGGTTCCCAAAACAAACTTATCGCAGCTTTATATTATTGTTGGTATTGCCTTATTCATATTCCTGATCGCACTGATCAATTTTATTAACATGTATTTGCTTTATGATGAAAAGCGAATTGCAGAAATTGCATCGAGGAAAGTTGCAGGTGCTTCTAGGGGAACGCTTTCAGTTCAGTTCT
>PMIG01000125.1 GCA_003157055.1 Bacteroidales bacterium
TGAATGACAAGAAAGAAGGTGAATGGTTACAATACTATCCAAAAGCAAAACTTTTTCTGAAATCAAATTATAAGGGAGATCTTCTGAACGGGAAATTTGAAGTATGGTACAAAAACGGTAAAAGCCTGTTATCGGGTTTTTATAAAAACAATCTGCGGGAAGGAAAATGGGATTTTTACAATGAGGACGGATCACTGAAGTATGAGCTGAATTATGTCAACGGGATGACCAATGACAAGCAGATTGATAACGACGTATCAGATTTCTTTGATAATCTGGAAAAAACCAGAAGTAATATCGCTGACCCCGAAAAAACAGGGGTAATCAGATAATGAATAGATTAGCTTTTTTGCCTGGTAAAGGGGCATGGAAGTTCTTTATGCTTATCCTCGTTTTCATTCATTGTACTGTTAACGGGCAGGATACTTTTGATTATTTCTGCAGGGTCTATTTCAGGGATAAGGGAGCAAATACACCTTTGAATTATTCGTACACCGATCTGCTTTCCACAAGAGCCATCAACAGGAGGGCAAAATCCGGGGAAACCGCTCCCGATTATAGTGACCTTCCTGTTTTTAAAGATTACATCATGCAGGTTGAGGAGCTTGGTTTTACATTTCATTGCACTTCAAAATGGATGAATACTGCTCTTTTCAAATCCAAATCCATGCCCGATACGGCTCTTTTGAAAAGCCTGCCATTTGTTGCTGATGCAAAAATCGTAAAGAAACCGGTAGGAAAAAGCAGATATTCGGACAAACATGACCTGATTACAGCTTCTGCCGATCTTCAACCTTATAACCGCCCTCTCACAATGCTTAATGGCGATGTTCTTCATTCGTCCGGATACAATGGGGCTGGTGTTCTCATTGCAGTAATTGATGCAGGATTTACATTAAGTGACCATATCACCTCTCTCACTAATCTGAGAAACAGGAAAGGCATAAAATACACATGGGATTTTATTAAAAATGATCCTCTTGTATATGATTATCACGAACACGGTACAGCTGTTCTCTCGGTACTTGCAGGTCAGAGTGAAGGGAATATTGAAGGGACTGCTCCCGGTGCCGATTTCATTCTTCTGAGGACTGAAGATTCTTCGAGCGAGTTCTCTGTTGAGGAAGATTTCTGGGCTGCTGCTGCCGAGCTTGCTGACAGTGCGGGCGTAGACATTATTTCATCATCACTTGGATATTATAACTTTGATGAGCCATCGCTCGATTATAAATTTTCAGATCTTGACGGTAAAACTACCTTTGTCACAAGAGTTGCTGATATGGCTGCCTCAAAAGGGATATTGGTAGTTTGCAGTGCAGGGAATGAACGTAATACTCCATGGATACATATCATTGCTCCTGCTGACGGTGATGGCGTTTTAGCTGTTGGTGCAGTTGACGGAAACGGCTTGATTTCTTCATTCTCATCTGCCGGACCATCATCAGATGGCAGAGTAAAACCTGACAACACGGCAATGGGAGTTAGCGTGGCAACACAAACCAGTTTATCATCTTTCACCAGAATGAACGGGACATCTTTTTCGTGTCCTGTCCTGAGTGGTATGGCAGCAACACTGTTACAGGCAATTCCGGATGCAACAAATATTGAAATAATTGACGCAATTCATCATGCCGGAGACCGATATAGTGCACCTGATACACTTTATGGATACGGAACTCCCGATATGATAAAAGCACTTGATTATATCCAGAAATTACATCTTAAACTTCCGGATAATGGGATACTAACATGGCCCAATCCCACAACCGGTGAGTTTGAGATAAACTTCAGCGACTCACCGGGCAGCCTTATTATTGAAATTTTTACATTATACGGAAGTCTGGTTTACCGTAGGGATTTTTCTGAATATGCCGGACGCAATTTAGCAATAAGAGCCCTTTCGGATAAACCTCAGGGGATTTACCTTATTAAACTTAAGACGGGAAAAGGTACCTTTATAAATAAAATTATTAAGCTTAACAACTGATGCAGGACGATAAGCTCTCCCTTACTGAATTGCAGCTCATAATAAAGGATTCTCTTTATATTGCCCTTCCTGATTTCTACTGGGTTGTTGCAGAAATATCGGAAATGAAGGAGAATAGTGCAGGCCATTGTTATCTGGAACTTATCGAGAAGCTTCCTGACGAAAAGGATGCAAGGGCAAAGGTAAAGGCAATAATATGGGGCAACAGGTCAAGGTTTCTGAAATCATTTTTCGAGAACAGCACAGGAGAGACTATAAAGGAGGGAATGAAGGTCCTTGTCAGGGTAAAAATTGAGTATCATGAATTATTCGGATTGAGCCTTATCATTTCTGATATTGATCCATCGTTCACAATTGGGGAGATGGCTCTTAAACGTAAAATGATCATTAAAAAGCTCGAGGAAGATGGAGTTTTTTCAATGAATAAGGAGATTCTCTTTCCAGCCATACCCCAGAGAATTGCCGTCATATCATCCGGCAAGGCCGCCGGTTATTCGGATTTCCTGAACCACCTCTCCGAAAACAGCTATGGATATATTTTTTACACAGCTCTCTTTGAATCAGCCTTGCAGGGAATAGAGATGGAGAATGGTATCATTTCAGCACTTGACCGTATTGCTGATCATATCAACCTGTTCGATGTAGTAGTTATAATAAGAGGTGGCGGCTCCCAGAGTGATCTGAGCTGGTTCGACAACTATAGGATTGCATTTCATGTGACCCAGTTTCCTTTGCCAGTAATTACTGGAATTGGCCATGAAAAAGATCTTTCAATAACTGATATGGTTGCATTTCAATCGCTTAAAACACCCACTGCAGTTGCTGATTACCTTATTGATTCTGTTTCTGGTGCAGAAGATCGTCTTAAAGAGATTAGTTCAGAAATAAGCGAGTATTCAAAAGGAATCATTGATTACAATAAGGAGCGGATTGAATCATCAAGAATTAGGTTGATACCGGCAGTGAAGCTTTTTGTGTCAGGAGAAAAAGAGTTGCTCTCCTGTGAGATAATAAAAATGATAAATACCGGGAAAGAGTACATTTTAAAAGCAGGGATTGTGCCTGCTAATCATAAATCAAGGCTGGTATCGTCAGCCGGATTGTTTTCATCAGCTAAATACAAGGTTCTCGAAAGAATGAGTCAGGGTATGGTAAGCCTTACTTCCAATATTATTAGCCAGAAGAAGGTTAAAACAGATTCATTTGAAAATGCGCTTAAGATCCTTGACCCTGCAAATGTTCTTAAAAGAGGCTATACTATCACTTCTCTGGATGGGAAAATTATTAAAAGTTCAGGTGAAACATCCGAAAATGATATAATTGATACAAAATTCAGCGACGGTTCAGTTAAGAGTAAAGTAATATAAACCAGAAATATATGGCAAAAAAGGAATTTTCATTTAATGAGGCTGTCACAGAGATTGAGAAAATCCTGAAAAACATTGAGAGCGGTGATCTGGATGTAGATAAGCTTTCAGAATCAGTAAAGCGGGCTTCAGAGCTGATACGCCAGTGCCAGAAGAAACTCAGGACTACTGAAGAGGAGATCAACAGTATTTTTAAGGACCTGGCATAAAATAAATCAGGACCGAAGTCCTGATTTACTACTACCCTAAACCTAAATCCATGAAAAAACTCATGTAACCTTTTGTTACTACCTTCATAATTTAAACGAATGTCAGGACAGAATGTTTCATCCTATAAGGGAATTTTTAGCACAAAAACCCATTTTTTTGACGAATGAACTATTTTTCTATACCAAGGACCTCTTTGAATGCTTTAACAAAAGTTTCTTTAGGAAGTGCACCCATTGCCATCTGGGGCTGCCCATTAATCGGAACGAATAGGAATGATGGAATACTCCTGATCCCGAAAGCACCAGCAAGCTCCTGCTCCTCTTCAGTATTTACCTTGTAAACATCCATCTTGCCTTCAAACTCTGTCGCAAGCTCTTCAAGTATAGGCGCTACCATCTTGCACGGGCCGCACCAGTCGGCATAAAAATCAATTATGCAGGGTTTTCCGCCCTCGAATTTCCATTCTTTGTTCTTTTCGTAATCAAAAACCTTTTTCAGAAAGGTCTCTTTTGTCAAATGTTCAGTCATGATAACTTTTTTTTATTTAACAAAGGAATTCGATATTTGTTTAATATATCAACCTATATGCCGAAAGAGGGCATCGACAGTCTTCGATAAGAAATTGGTTAGAAATTGTAACTTTGCCGGAATGATAAAATAAATTGTCATATCTGCATATGAAGATATGTCTAAATAACAAGATATTCAGCCTGCTTTCTGATGTGGTAACGGATGAAAACGTTCAGGCTTTCGTAATAGGAGGCTGGGTGAGGGATTGCATTCTTAAAAGAGATCATCCCGAAAAAGATATTGATATTGTGGTACTCGGAAGCGGAATTAATATTGCGAAGAAGTGCGCCAAAAGAATTGACAGGAATATTAAAGTCACCGTTTTTAAGAATTTTGGCACTGCGATGTTCAGGTGGAATGATTATGAGATCGAGTTCGTCGGTGCAAGAAAAGAGTCTTACGACAGGGGATCGAGAAAGCCAATAGTTGAAAACGGTACTCTTGAGGATGATCAGAAAAGAAGGGATTTCACTATAAACGCTCTGGCAATATGTCTGAACAGGGATAGATTCGGGGAATTTCTCGATCCATTTGGTGGCATGCTGGATATTGAGAATAAGATCATTCGCACTCCTCTTGAACCTGATCAGACATTTTCTGACGACCCTCTCAGGATGATGCGAGCGATAAGGTTTGCTGCCCAGCTTAACTTTACTATTGAGAAACACACCTTAAAATCGATATCCGAAAATGCGTCGAGGATCAGCATTGTTTCTCAGGAACGGATTATAACGGAGCTTAACAAGATAATTATGTGCTTTCGTCCTTCAATCGGTTTCAGCCTTCTAGAAAAAACCGGTCTGCTCGCTATTATTTTCCCGGAGCTGGATAATCTTAAAGGTGTCGACAAAAAAGAAGGAAAGGGGCATAAGGACAACTTCATTCACTCGATAAAAGTCCTTGATAATATTTCCCTCCACACCGATAATCTATGGTTAAGATGGGCTGCCCTGCTTCATGATATAGCAAAACCTGTGACAAAAAAATATTCAGCTGAAACAGGATGGTCATTTCATGGACATGAGTTCATCGGTTCAAAAATGATTTCTGACATATTCAGAAAGCTCAGGCTTCCATTAAATGAGAAAATGAAATATGTTCAGAAGCTGGTCAGTCTTCACCTTCGCCCTATCGTACTCTCACAGGAAGAGGTTACAGATTCGGCTGTAAGACGGCTGCTTTTTGAAGCCGGCGATGATATTGACGACCTGATGATGCTATGTGAAGCAGATATTACATCAAAGAATGAAGTAAAGAAGGCAAAGCATCTCGAGAACTTCAAATATGTCAGGACCAAGCTGAAAGAGATAGAAGAAAAGGATGCAATAAGAAATTTCCAGCCCCCTGTTGACGGACAGGAGATAATCAACACATTCGGGATCAAACCTGGCAAGGAGGTAGGCATTATCAAAAACGCAATACGGGAAGCAATTCTTGACGGGATCATTCCAAATTCTCATGAAGATGCCCGGAAACTAATGATAAGGAAGGGTAAAGAACTCGGGTTGATCCTGAAAAAGAGATCTATTTCCTGAAAAGATCAAGAATCACCGGAAGGTGATCACTATAACCTCCCTGATACCTGTAACCGAGGTAAGTAGCAAACGGCCTTTCTCCAGGGTATTTTGGATCTTCCTGAAGGAGAAATGATGGTTTGAAAATTTTCAATGCTCCTGTTTCAGAACAAAGGCCGTTTTCAATAATAGGTTTTGAAACCAATACCTGGTCTATCATTTCCCATGTGCCGGTATATCTGTAAGTTCCGCAGTTGCCAGGAAGACCTGCTGAAAGATTAATGAGAGATATACCTGAGGGGTAACCAGCAGTCAGTAATCCAATTACCTGGTCGTCAGGAGTTGCATTAAAGTCACCTGCAATAATTATAAACGACTGATTCCCTGAATGAAAGGAAATTGAATCAGTCTTGCTTCTGACCATCTCTGCGATTTTAACTCTCAGCGTTTCTCCTGCCAGAACTCCTCCCCTCCTTGAAGGCCAGTGATTCAGAAACAGATGAATGGTATCGCCTTTCAGAATAAATTTCAGATAAAGGACACTTCTTGTCTTAAACTCATCCCTGGGTATCTCTTTAGGTATCAGGTACCTGTAATCGCAAATCCTTATGAGCTCCTTTCTGTAAATAAGGCAGACATCTATTCCCCTGGGATCAGGTGAATCTTCATGGATAATGCCATAGCCAAATTTAGCCAGGCTGGTCCCAAATACAAGGTCTTCGAGAACCTTCCTGTTCTCAATCTCATAAAGACCTACAATGGCAGGAGGAGTAAATTCTCCTGCAGCAAGAATTGTCTTGCAGATTGAGTTTATCTTGTTAATATACCTCTTGTAATTCCATCTTCTCAGACCTGAAGCAGTAAATTCATCATCATCAGAAAGTGAATCATTATATGTATCAAACAGGTTTTCAACATTATAAAACATGAACCGCACAGGATTCACGGAGGAATCCTGGGAATATCCCTTTATAATGAATAGCAACAGCAGCGTAAGGGTACACGTAATTCTTATTACGATACCTTTTGACATATAAGGACTGAAACAATAATATCAATATGCATTTATCCAGCGGTATCTTCTGGCGCTTTCGCCAAATTTAACCGCCAATGTCAGTTCATGTGTTCCAAAACTCTGTTTCCTGATCTGTGTTAAAGTAAAATCAACTGCATAACCAATATGGAACCTGTCGTACTTCAACCCTATCATAGCTATAATAGCATCACCAGTTCTATATGATAACCCGGCCCAGTAGTCTTCTTTATAATAAACTCTTGCAGTAAGATCCATCTGTAATGATTTAAAGAGCATATCGGATGATTTGATAAAGGCGGAAGGTTCAAGCGTGAAATCGTTGTCAAGAGGAATCTTAATGCCTCCTGTGAGGTAAAAATTACCAAGTTCAGTTCTTTTAGAGTTTGTAGTATCCGCAAACATTAGTGAACCTCTTAAAATATTTGTCATGGCAAACCCTGCATAATATTTAGAAGTCGTAAAACTTACCCCAAAGTTGAAATCAGGAATAAAGACTGACCTGTCGTAATTGTTGAGCAGAGGATCGTCGACATTATAGAGGAGCTGGTTAGTGGTATTAATGGCAAACTGGTACACAGTGAGTGCGAGACCAAAGGCCAGATCATTGGGGTATCCTCCAGTCTGACCCATTGAGATATGATATGAATATGCTGCTTCAAAACCAGTGCGCCTCATTATTCCATTATAGTCGCTGAAAATATATCCTCCGAGTCCTACCTTTCCTCCTTTTGTAGGCCTTATCAGTTTCTTCCTCACTGAAGTTGCTTTTGAAATATAGCTATTCTTCAGAATCCTGGTCTGAAAGCTGGCGGCATAGGTAGCCGGAGAATAATTCAATCCGACCCATTGCTCCCTTGTGGTAAGCGTGACGGTGGTGTAACCGTCACGCCCTGCAAATGAGGGGTTCACAAGGAAGCCATTCATAATATACTGGCTGTACATTGGTACCTGCTGAGCAGAAGTTATACCAAAGATGAAGCTCATAATAGCCAGCGGCAATAAACTTTTGAAAAATCTCATATCTCGTTAAATCAAATTATACTGGTTATTACCTTATTATACTTATTATACCTGATTTTGGATCAGATCCATCACCCAGATAAAGTATGTAATGATATGAATCCGTCGGCATCAGTTTACCTTTAAATCTGCCATCCCAAGGATTTGCAGAGATGTTTTTGCTGTGATATACAAGCTTTCCCCATCTAGTATATACATAAACTTCAGCATTCGGGAACAGATCAATATTCTTGATAATCCATTCATCATTATAAGTATCACCATTGGGTGTAATGATCTGCGGTATCATCAGGCAGGTTGAACTGCCGGTGAAACCGACAACAACATTAATTGACTTCGCACAGCCATTGGCATCCGTCACAACTGCACTAAAGGTTGCTGTATCCAGCCCGCTCCTGGTAAGGGAAGTCGGAGCACCCGGATCTGCCCAGAAAACAGTGAAAGGTGAAGTGCCTCCGGTAACATCAATGGTAATGCCTCCATCGTGTGCATCCGGACAAGTGGTTGGGGTAACCGAAGGATCAAGTACCATGAGTGAAGGTTCAGCTATTGTGATATTGCCGGTTGCCGAGCATAAGTTTGCATCAGTTACCGTGACTATATACGCTCCTGCTGCAAGTCCTGATGCAGTCGCAGCGGTCTGTATCGGGGATGAACTCCACGAATAGGTATAAGGCGCTGTACCTCCTGCCGGTGTCGCTGTTGCCGTTCCAGTGGATCCTCCGTTGCATAGAATATCTGTTTTCACCATCGCTATAGTAATTGCGGCAGGTGAAGTTATCGTTACAGTTGTGTTTGCCGAACATCCGTTAGCATCAGTCACTGTTATAATATATGCTCCGGCTTTCAACCCGCTTGCAGTAGCAGTTGTCTGAACTGGGGAGGTATTCCATGAATATGAATAAGGTGAAGTGCCTCCCGTTACTGAAGCCGTAGCCGTTCCTGTGTTTCCTCCGGAACAAAGAACATTTGTCTGCGAAGTGACTATTGCAATAGCAGCAGCAGGTTGGGTTATTGTGACATTTACCACAGCTGTACTCAGAAGAGCATCTCTTACCGTTACAGTATAAGGTCCGGCAGTCAGTAAGCTGAATGTACCGGATGGCTGGTAAGCCCCTGCATTTAGACTGTATTCATACGGTGCAACTCCATTAACGCCAGTAATTGTAACGCTACCTGTGGATGCACCAAAACAAAGGACATTTGTCTGAGCAGTTATTGTTCCTGAAAGTGCTACAATTGGTTGTGTTATTGTAACAGGAACATTGAATGGGCAGAGATTTGCATCCCTGACTGTGACAGTGTATAATCCGGCAGTTAGGGTACTGAATGTTCCGGAAACCTGGAAAGTTCCGCCATTTATATTGTACATGTAAGGTGCTGTTCCTCCTGATCCGGCAACTGTAACGCTACCATCATTTCCACCGAATACTGTAACATTTGTCTGCGCTGTAATACTTCCAGACAAAGCTGTTGGTTCCGTAACTGCCAGCGTGCCCGTTGCAGCTGTGCAGCTATTGACGTCAGTGATGCTCCATGCATAAGC
>PMIG01000305.1 GCA_003157055.1 Bacteroidales bacterium
CTGAGATGCCAGCAAGCTGCATCCCCAGCTGCCATTGAATGGCTCAATCTTCCATTTAGGGCCCGGAGCTCCGTTAACCAGCTTCGATCCGTAAATGCCGTCGATAAGGAACAGCATGGTTTTATCGCCAAGATCCTTGTGAGCAATAAAGTCGACAAAAGTAAGGTACTGTGGATTTCCCTGCCGGTCGGGACTGAAATTGTTATGAGCATTTTTTCGCCAGTTATTGTCTATGCTGGTGACTCCGTAATAATTTTTTGCGCATAATGTGACACCCTGACCTACATGTCCTTTCAGCAGGGCCATATTTATAAGGTAATCAGCTTCCACTGCACAGGTAGCGAGCCCGGTAGCCAGCTTTCCATTGTCCACTGAATAAGGTATGGCATTATCGGTATAAGTCGATTTGACCCGGCCGTCGCCTCCGGTGTTATCAACGAAGATTACTCCGGGGAAAACAGCATGGCACTTGTCGAAAATATTATCAGTGATAAAACGGCTGGCATCAAACACTGTTATCTTTTCCTGAAGTATTCCGGCCTCATTGACCAGGCTTTTCAGCAATGAAAGTACCATCTGTGGTGTTGCGTTTATCTCCGGCGAATTCTGGTGGCTGTAGGTATTGTTGGTGTTTATCTTGATTGCAATTTTCTGACCGGGCCGGTAATTTTGATTTTTTAAATTGTGCCTGTTATTGGCATATTTGAAGATAGCCGTCCAGGCTCTCTTTTCTGTCTTTTCGCCTGTAAGTGTAGTCAAAGATTCTTTCAGCATCTTATCGGATTCTGACTGTGAAGTTACATTTTCGTCCCACCAGTTGCCGGTTATTCCATCCCATGAAGCAACTAACGGATCATGTACCCATACAACCCTGCCGGGGAAGATACCTCTTGCCGTGCCCATAGGTTGATTTGGCAAGACAATCCAATCTGCATTTTTTTTAGCAGAAGCAGATCCTGTCTCCCTGCTTAGTAAGAACATTGAGCCTGCAAAAGCAATCAACATGAACAGTGTGCCATACAGGTATTTTGACCGCATAAAATTCAGCTTTGCCTTTCTGAAGGCAGCAACAGATCCGGCAAGTGACAGAAGCCAGATTACAAATCCCGACATGATCGGTGCCGCGACCCGCATACAGGGATATGTTGCTCTCTGTGGTTTCGGGATAACACGCATGAGAAACCAGATTGTTGAGGCAATTCCGGTAAAAATAAATGTGATTTTGAGAAAAGTGCTCTTTTTTATCCGGCTGATATGACCAGGGATGAAGTTCAAAATATTTTTCATGCCAGTTGAATTTTAATGAGATATGTTCTGCTTATTGTCTGGTTACAGCAAATGTAGTGTTTGTAATAATAGGAAGATTTATCAGGGGATGGATTTTTGAATTTAAGATTGCAATTAGCTTTCGAAGGATAATAAGTATAAAGAATTTGTTTAATTTTATGCTATTGTAAATCAATAAAATGCCGGTATATGTTCCTGAAACTATATTTTATCGACCTGCCCGTATTTTTTGCCATCGATATGGTGTGGCTGGTATTGGTTGCAAAAAAATTCTATGCTGCTCACATAGGGTTTCTGCTGAAGCCGGACGTCAACTGGCTTGCTGCAATTATTTTTTATTTGCTCTTTATCGGCGGACTGGTAACATTTGTCATTTCACCGGCTGTCGAGAAACATTCCTGGTTGCATGCATTGATTTATGGCGCATTTTTCGGGCTGGTTACATATGCTACTTATGATCTTACAAACCTGGCAACCTTGAAAGACTTTCCATTGCTGGTTACAATTGTCGACCTGGTGTGGGGCATGGTCTTATCAGCTTCTGTTTCAATTGTAACATATCTCATATTCAACCGGATAGGATAATAGTATCCGATATCCTTCACAGCTATAAAATCAGAAATCTGTAAGAGTTCTGTATATTTCAATCACAGATCAGGTTACATTATTCTGCCAGCGTTATTGAGATAGCGGCGTACAGCGATTAATAATTACTAATTTTACCAATATCAAACAGATATAGAATGAGATTGCATTTTATTAATCTGTCAATTATTTTCCTGGGCTTAATTTTTATAATTCCAGTATTGTCCGGACAGGTTCCCGAACTGGTCTTGCCGATAGGTCATTCCGGCATGGTTCGGGATGCAAATTACAGCCCGGATGGGAGGATGATATCTACAACATCTGACGACAGAACGGTAAAAATCTGGAATTCAGACAACGGTAGACTTCTATTAACATTGGATGGTTTTAACAGCTTCGAAATTGTGAATACTGTCACTTTCAGCCCTGATGGGGCAAGCATTATG
This sequence comes from Bacteroidales bacterium, assembly GCA_003157055.1. Taxonomy (GTDB): domain Bacteria; phylum Bacteroidota; class Bacteroidia; order Bacteroidales; family VadinHA17; genus LD21. The sequence goes on from PMIG01000305.1 coordinate 2,319, forward strand.
ACAATAAATGAAGTTGGCGGGATAAGTATCTGGGATTCAAGAAGCGGCAGACTGCTTTTAAAGCCTGATCATCCATCGTTACACAGGATTAAAAATGCGGCAGATGAAGTTAATAAGGTAAAGTACAGCCCTGATAGCAAATATCTCTTTACAATTCAGGATAGCGTACTAAATATATGGGACATTAAAAGCTGTAAATTATACCGGACCCTTTACGGTCATGAAGGCGGAGTTCAATCATTTGATTTTAGTCCCGATAAGAGAACCTTTATATCCTCTTCCGGTGACGGATCGGCTGATATTTTTGATTTAAGGAACTTCAATCTGATCCGAACTCTTGAAAACAAAAAAGGTATTTCTGATTTTTCAGAAGCTGCATTCACTCCAAACGGACGAAGTCTGATGACTTATTCAGATGGTAGATTAAAAACATGGGATCTGGTAAATGGCATCCAATTATCGATAATAGAAACTATCTCGGATTCAAAACCATGCTTCAGTCCTGATGGCAGTAAAATATTTGCCGTCGGAGATTTATATTACCGAAATGGAAAATGGAAAAAAGAATCAGAAGTTTCGTTATCGTTCTCTGTTGACTCCGGGGGATTGTCCGGTCAGGTTGCCGGATTATACGATGCTGAAAGCGGAAAGTTAATAAGGCCATTTGTTGACTCCACAACCATCGACATTGAGAATGAGTCTATTGGTGATCATGTGCCAATTTCTGTAACTGGCTTTAGTCCCGATGGCAAAACTGTTATAACCATCTCCGACAAATGCAGGATATGGGATACCGAAAAGGGGATCCTGTTATACACCATAGAAGGGAATTTCGGAGATAATTCTTTTGTCTCTTTCACTCCTGACAGCAAAATGATTTTCATTATTACTTCTTTGTCGACCAGATTATATGATGCATTGACAGGCAGGCTATTGCACAGCTATGATGCTCCTCATTTCAAAGTATATAGTACTCGAGATGATAAGAGATATTATGTTCCTGCTGCCGGGCTAAGTCCTGATGGTAAAAGTTTTTTTATTGTTTCGGGCAATTATAATTCATTGAAAATATGGGATGTGCAAGATGGAGAGATGAAGCTTGATCTAACCGGCAATTCGTCCCCGGTTTCTAAAGCGGTCTTCAGCCCGGACGGGAAAAGTATATTATCGGAATCTTTTAATAATGGTTCGACAACCAGAATATGGGATCTGCTGAATGGTAAGATTATCCGGAGTATTGAAGGTCAGGAATGGGGTGGCGCAGGTTATTGCGATAGTGGCAAAAACATTCACACTTCTTTTAATAATGCCGCTGGAAGAACAATCATTAATGCCTGGAATGTAACCAGCGGGGAAAAGATTAATAATATTGAATTACAAGCTGACAGCATTATCCGATATTATTTCAGCCCGGATGACAAGACCATAGTGGTGATTGATACAAATTTTATTGCAAAAATACTTGATGCAAAAACCGGTTCATTGCTGTTCAATCTGACTGGTCCGGTCGCTGAAGCGAAATTCAGCCCCGATAGTAAATTGATAGCGACAACATCATGGTTCGATTTTATCAACATCTGGGACATTGAGAGCGGCAAGCTGGTGCGTTGTCTCAGAGATCAGGAAAAATCCTGGGATGGAGACACTTTGAAGTACGAGATGGCAATGACTGATTCCCTGGGTAAATCAGCGCCGGTAAAAATAGCGGTAACGCCGGAAATGCCTTTCAGAGAGTTGTCAGATTTTGCTAAACAAATAGCAACAGGCAGTGTGAAAAAAGTTGATTTCAATTTTGGTGGAAATATATTGATTGAAAATGGGGATAGAGATGATATTGCAAAAATATGGGATATTCAAAGCGGTGCGATCCTAAACAGGTTTGACGGAAACCATGCTGTAATAAACTCAGATGGGTCAATGATTTTAACTTATGATTTTATTGATAATGAATTATGCCCTGTGGTAAGGGATGTAAAAAGCAGGAAAAAACTGTACAATCTGGGACAGGATTTCTTACAGTTTTTTTTAGCCAGATTCAGCCCTGATGGAAAGGATATCATCACGCCATATTACGATTCTGTTAGAATCTGGGACGCTCAGAATGGTCAGCTTAAAAGCGTTACGCATTTTTCGGGCACCTTGTGCGATGCAGATTGGAAGGCAGCGAAATTAATGATTCATGATAATTCAAAGCTTGTCTTTTATAATATGGTAACAGGGAAGGAGCTTTATACATTAATAGCCATCGATTCATCGGATTACCTTGTTGTGACTCCGGATAACTATTATATGGGAACAAAGAATGCAACCAGTAAGCTGTCATGGCGTGTCGGCAACCAATTATACAGCTTCGACCAGTTTGATCTTCAATACAATCGGCCCGACGTTGTTCTTGAACGTCTTTGCAATCCTGACACTGCTTTGATAAGAATGTACAGGAATGCATATGAAAAACGACTTAGGAGGTCTGGGTTCAGCGAAAAGATGTTCTCTACACAGTGGCATACACCTGAAATAAATATTATTAACTCCGACTCTTTGATTTTTTCTCCTGACAAAAGCAAGCTTCAGCTGATAATCTGCGGAACGGACAGCAGATATAAACTCGACCGCTTTCTGGTATGGGTTAATGGTGTCCCGGTATATGGAGCCAATGGATTGTCACTTCTTCAAGAAAAAACCGATTCCGTAATCAAAACCATCAATATCAGACTTTCGGTGGGTGATAATAATATTAAAGTCTCCTGTATGAATGAAAAAGGAGTTGAATCATTAAGAGAATCAGTTGACGTAGTTTACAACCCGCCTAAGCCAGCAAAGCCTGATCTTTATATCATTGCAATGAGCGTTTCAGGTTATAAGGATAAAAATTTCAACCTTCAGTATGCTGCCAAAGATGGTAAGGATATCACAAACATGTTTGATTCCCTTGCAGTTTCAGAAAAAGACTATGGCAAAATATTTATTGATACGCTCTTTAACGGCAGAGCAACAAGAAGAAATTTTTTCGGCTTAAGGAAGAGACTCCTGGCTTCCAGTGTTAATGATAAGGTAATAGTTTATATATCCGGGCATGGATTGCTGAATAAAAATATGGATTTCTATTTTGCTACTTACGACATGGATTTCCGTCATCCTGAGAAAAGAGGAATTTCCTTCGACGATCTTGAAAGTATCCTCGATGGTATTCCTGCAAGAAAGAAACTTCTCATGATGGATGCCTGTCACAGCGGCGAGGTGGACAAGGAGGAGATGAACAATATGGTTGCTTCAAAAGTTGAAATGGAGCCCAATATTATTTTCAGAGGCAGTGTCAGAGAATATAATTTCAAAGACGCCGGCACCCAAAAGTCAGGAATAAGCCTGAGCAACTCCTTTGAATTAATGCGAGAGCTTTTTGCAGATCTGGATCAGGGCACTGGAGCTACTGTGATTTCAGCAGCAGCAGGTAAAGGATATGCTTTGGAATCGCCGCAGTGGAACAATGGAGTCTTCACTTATACAATAATCAACGGTTTGAAAAACAAAGCTGCTGATAAGAATAAAGATGGTAAGATTACAATTTCCGAATTAAGAGATTACTCAATAAGGCAGGTGCAACTTTTAACTGGTGGCAGGCAGAAACCTACAGTAAGGAAAGAATCAACAGGATTTGACTGGGAGATTCTTTGAAAACCTTAACAGATAAAATCCTGCTGGCATAATAAAAACAGCCCTGAAGATTTCTTCAGGGCTGTGCTTATATATTTAATCCTTATGCTTTATTATTTCCTCCGCGAGCCTTTATCTGATTTTGATCCTTTGGCTCTTCCGCCGCCTTTTCTCGAAAAGATTGATTTGCCCTGCCTTCTGCCCGTGTTGGCTGAAGAGTTTGCCCTCGGAGCCGACTGTCCGGATTGCCTTGCAGATACTGACCTCTGAGTCTGTTCTGGTTTGGAAACACTCCTCTGGGTTTGTTCAGTCGGTGTAATGTTCCGTTGAGTCTGTTCCGGTCTGGAAATACTCCGCTGGTTTTGTTCAGTACTGTTAATGGTTCTGTTGGGAGCAGCAGCACGTCTGCGCGATACATTTCCATTCTGGTCCAGTGTACGGTTGTTGCGCGAAATGTTGGTGACGCCATTTTCCTGCTGACGCTGGTTGCGGGAGTTGTAAACTGCATTGTTGCGTCCGGGGTTATTCTGTCTCCTGTTGTTCTGTCCGGGATTCGTCTTTGAGTAAAGAGCTTCGCCTTGCTGTCTCTGTTCCGGGTGCGAATATGTGTCTTTGTACCCGCCATTATGTATTCTGAGGTCTACATCCGGAGAGTGTGCACGTATTCCTCTGTAATAGAAGTCATCATAACGTTGATAGCGGAAGTGGTCCCAGTGGCGGTAATGAGCATAAAAGTAATTATACCTGTTATATTGATATCCGTAGTAATAATCCCATGAGAAGGGGCTCCATGGATGCCAGTAAGTGGGGTAATAACCCCAGTACCATGAAGAATGCCAGGCCAAATATCCTGGTAAATAGATGGCTCTTATCAGAGGCCATGTGGATATTTCAAGTGGCGTGGTCTCTATAACCGTCACATTACCATTGTTCGACGATGCACCGGTATATCCCGGGTTTGGAGTTTCACCATTATCACTATAATTTGGTTCAATAATATAGTTTTTTCCATATAAAGCTTCATCACCGATGAGCTGTATCTGGACTGATCCATTGTCGAATCGCTGTACCGTAAAGACAGCTACGTCCTGACTTTCGGTCTTGTTCAGCATGTCTCGTAAAACTATAGTGTGAACATCACCGTCGACATTATCGGAAACTGTCAAATAATCGATTTCATTATCACCATTCAGATCAAGATTGTTGATGTGGTTATTCTCATCATTTAAGTCTTTCTCGAAATTTTCAAGGGTTTTTGAATCCTGGAACAGTTTCATAACTGCATAAAGGTTAAGATTGTCTCCGGGCAGTCCCAGTTTTTCCTTAGGATTATCCTGTGCTACAACAGTGGTCCCGAAAGCGACCATGACTGCGAGAACCGATGTGATTATTAACTTTTTCATTGTCTTAATTTTTAGAAGAATCATTTCTTCAGGATACCATATATCAAATGTTGTACCAAAAATTCAAATCATGCAAGTCAGGTCGCCATCAAGAAAGCATAACCTGTTCCTGTTGCCCGCCTGTAATTAAAATGCTGTTCCCCGAAATATCCATTTCAACCTCCTTTTTTATTTGGCCGGATATCCGACACTCTGTCCGAAAAGAGCTCTTTGTCCGGCATTCAGCTTTAATTTTGCAGTCAACTCGGGTTTATTGCAGTTATGGAACCAGGCTGCAAGACCTTTTGCGGCGGCGAATAAATAGACATTGCCCGCTATGAGACCCGTATCGGCATAGTAATACGACTTTTGAATCTCAGGGTCCAGAAGTCCAGGCTCCCGGTAACCTGATGTATTTTCAAGCTTATTCATATCGGCAACATATATCAGACGAACAGGAGCTTTGTCACCTGACCCGGCCTGACCTTTTCCGATGGCCAGCCTGCGATGGTCTCCGGCGATGACCGGCACTAGCCTGTGCCGAGAGGCATTATAAAGATAAATTCCTTCCTTAAGGGCGACATAAATGTCAATTTCCTGGGAATTGCTTGCGGAGGCCGCTGTTCTCCCGGGTATTCCGAAAGGACCTTTTTTACGGTTCACCCCGTATGCTGCCCAGAGCAGATCTGAAAGCATCTGAATGGAGAGTTCTCTATCACTTATTTCCCTGATGCTCCTTCTTTTTTGCAAGGCCTGCATTACAGACTTCCCGGTATCGGAACCGGGCTTCAGCAATATGACCGGCTTCTGAAACTGCACGGAAATCTTTCCTTTTGGCAGGGAAGTTTCAATAGCTTTTTTTTCAATTCTTTTTCTGATCATATCAACTTTAAGGTATCAGATATTTGACATTAAAAGTACACATTTTACTGGTTGAATATGCTGCAAAACCAGCCCAAACTGCAAGACAAAAATAATTCTTACCTTTTCCCTTGATTTTAAACCATCCCGGCCCATTGAAGATAACTGTCAAAAAACCGCTTACCCTGATGGAATTCCTTACGGAACAATATCCTGATTCACCGCGGACAAGGATAAAAAAGCTGCTGCATAGCGGAACCATTCGGATAAACGAAAGACCAGTTACGCTGCATTCTTATAAGCTGATACCAGGAGATGTCGTTGAAGTCAACAAGCAGGCAGGTAATGCAGCAAGGGCCGGATTGCCTTTTCCTGTTTTATTTGAAGACAATGATATTATAGTAGTGGATAAGCCTGCCGGCACATCGACGTCAAGCACCGATGGAAGCATTAGCATCCAGGAGATTCTCTCCGAATATTTAAAGAGACAGAGCAAGGGAAAATATAAAGCATACGTTGTGCATCGTCTCGATAAAGAAGTATCGGGCGTGCTTCTTTTTGCAAAGACGCATGAGGCAATGGAGACTATCAAGGAAAAATGGGAAGACACGGAGAAACATTACTATGCGCTCGTTGAGGGGATCCCGGATAAGGCTGAAGATACAATTCAGAGCTGGCTTCTTGAGGATAAGTCACAAAAGGTTCATTCTGTAAGCGAATTGCCCGAAGCAAAATTTTCAATCACAAATTACACTACTATAAAGGAAGTAAACAATAACACTCTTCTTGATATCAAGACAGATACAGGAAGAAAAAACCAGATAAGAGTTCATCTTTCGGATATCGGATGCCCTATCGTTGGCGATAGGAAATATGGAGCTTCGGCTGAATTCAAAAGACGCATAAGACTTCATGCATATTTTTTATCGTTTCCCCATCCTGCTGATGGCCGGACCATAACAGTGAAGTCACCTATGCCTGACGGATTTCTTACGCTTAAACTGAAGGATGAGCATTATAAGTAAGGTACAAAGGTACAAAGGTGCAAAGGTGCAAAAGACGAAAAATTTCAGGGTGTTCAAGTGTTAATATCTGCTTTTAAAATGAGTATCCTTATTGATTGATAAGATAGAATGTTTTTATCTATGACAGATCTTTTTTTTAAAATCGCGTTTATTGATACTAGGATTGNNCATCATCTGACAATTACATTTTTAATTGTAATGGTGGCAGCCGCCCTGGTTTGTTTCGCGGTGAGTGAGATTACATTTAATTATAGTCAGGTCGATAAGCTCTGGAGCCTTATGCCGATAGTTTACAGCCTGATGGCTCTTGTCACTTTCCCTTCACCCCGCATGTGGATCATGTTTATCCTGGTTGCTGCATGGGGCTTACGCCTGAGCTATAATTTCTATCGAAAGGGAGGATATAATATTATTCCCTGGAAAGGGGAGGAGGATTACAGATGGAAGATTATACGCGATAATCCATCACTTAAAGGAAGGTTCCGTTTTGGTTTGTTCAATCTCTTATTCATTTCATTTTATCAGCATTTCCTCATATTCCTGTTTTGCACTCCTATTCTTATGGTCGCAAAAAACCGGAATGCAGGTCTTAACTGGCTGGATATAATTGCAGCCTCTCTGATGATGCTCTTCATAATCACTGAGAGGATAGCCGACAATCAGCTTTTCAGGTTTCATCAGCTGAAGAAGAAGGGAGAGTCGACTAATGGACAATATGCAGGGTCGCTTAAGAAGGGATTTCTTTCTGAAGGATTATGGCGTTATGTACGGCATCCCAATTATTCCTGCGAGCAAGCAATATGGATTAGCTTTTATCTGTTCAGTGTTGCCGCTTCGGGTAAATGGATTAATATAACGCTTGCGGGGTCCGTTCTGCTGGTCATCCTTTTCGTGGGCAGCAGCAGTCTTACGGAAAAGATAAACAGTGAAAGATATCCGGGCTACGGAGCCTACAAAAAAGAGGTGCCCCGGTTTCTGCCACGGCTCTTCTAATTTGATACATCTTCAATCAGGCTTTCGCGCAGATCAAAAAGTTCCCAGCGTTTTGAAAGCACTTCGGAACGTTTTTCTTTAAGAAGATTAATAAAATCCTTTACACCAAGCTGGTCATTACCGTTAGCATGAATTAGGACAATGCTTCCATTCCTTGGCCACTGGCCTTTTGCAAGCCAGGCATCACTGCCTACGGGAATCAACCCGAAGCTCAGGATCTTATCATATATTTTACGATCTGAGACTAATCCCGGGAAGCGGAAGAAAACTGATGGAACGATATTCTTCTGAAGAAGCGCAATTTCAGTCCGAAGAATTTCAGAATCAATATCAGTACCTGGAGCCATCATGAAATTTTCTTTCAGCGGAACATCTTTATAAGTATTATGATTATAAGAATGATTAATCCATAAAATGTCAAGGTTGCCGGCTCTCCCAAGGCTGTCAAGCCATTTCAGGTCGCCCGGATGCCCTTTTATCCATCGGCCGGTTATAGAGACTGCAATAGGAACTGGGTTCTCAACCCGTCCGATTTCATTAATAAGATCAGTAAAAACTATCCGGTCCAGAGGAAACTGGGATGGGCACAGGTCTATAGTAATGTCGATACCCTTTTGTGAAGGCAGGAACCGCCTGAAGCCTGCATCCTGCAAAGTGTCGCTGTACTTTTCAGCCTGCTTCATAGCCAGTAAATACGGAGTTGACGGGTATCTCGACCATATCGCTCCCCATGATGCCTGATGGATATTGATACTGTCTTCAGAAAATATTTTCGTATTTAATGACTTTGGCGATACGGTTAAATAGCAAACATGTGCCTCTTTGGAGAACCTCCTTAAAATGATTACCTCATCTGAATTATTCCTGCAAACGCCCCAGCCGGTAAATGGAACATAATTGCTGATAATCTGTCCGCAGACCGTGTTTGTCAATAGTATGACCAGCGGTATTATTTTTAGAAGCTTCATTGACACCACTTTCTAACCGGATCAAATTTAGTTTTTTCCTGAAAACAAAATCCCGCACGATCAAAGATCAGCGGGATTTGGAGTTCAGTGAATTTTATACAAAAATCATATCTGAAAATATATATATCAGCCTGAGAACTGACATTTAAAAATATCAGTTCTTTTTCAGACTGCTCATGTATACTTTGTTGCCTTCCTTATTTATAAAATATTCGCCGCCTCTCGGACCAACAAGCACTTCCTCTCCATTAGGACCTTTTTTACCGGATACGGTTTTATCCTGATCCTTTACATAAACTTTATTGCCGTTGGAATTCATATAATACTGGCCGCCTTTCGGTCCTTCAAAAACCTTTTGTCCCTGTGGCCCTTTTTGGCCTGAAACAACTTTGTCAGATGCACCTGTACTCTCAACCGGTTTAGCTGTCTTCACTTCTTCAGCGGGAGCTTTAGTCGCAGTTGCCTTGGTTGTTTTTGTACCTTCTGATTTTGCAGCAGGAGCTTTGGCTTCAGTTGTCTTGGTCGTTTTTGCTGCTTTAGCTCCTTCAGGTTTTACGGTGGTAGTTTTTACTTCAGTTGTTTTGGTTGTTTTCACTGTCTTGGCTGCCTCTGATTTTGTGCCGGTTGCCTTAGTGGTTTTTACTGCCGGCTTGGCGGTAGTCTTCTTTTCAGTTGTTGCCTTGGTTGTACTTTTGGTCTGGTTAGTCTGACCATACGTAATTGTCGAAAACACTATGGCAACAGCCATCATTGCGATAAATACTTTTTTCATTCTTTTTACTTTTTAGATTTAAAATATTTTATAATTTCTATTGATGTTACTCTGTTTTTTGCAATGCAATTATAATCCGGGTTTATGAAGACAAGATGAAGAATGATGCTGCTGTTAAATTTTCAGGAATTTCTATTCCAGATGCAAATCACTTTATTCAATTTCCAGACCACATGATTATATTACTTCTCATTAAGTACTGTAAATAAATTTTTTATAAAAAAGGTTATTTGTAAATTTGATTTATATCAATATTCGTAGCCATGAAAAAGGAAATTAAACGTCGCGATTTCGTTGGGACATGTCTCAAGGCAGGTGTAGCCTGTTGTGCTTTATCATACAGCGCAAATCTGTCAGCTTTTAATCCCGCGGGAAGACAGGATGTAAAACCCGACCCGAAATACCTGGCGTATTGCGGTTATAAATGTCCTCCAACCTGTCCTCTTTTAAAAGGTACGCTTGAGAATAATATAGAGCTGAAGAAGAAGGCTTATGCCGATTTTAAGTTTAAGGAGAAATATGGCGTTGAATTCGATGCCGATAAAGTATTTTGCTATGGCTGTAAACCAAAGGATAAGCCGTTAGGGCCTTCGGTAAAGGCTTGTACAGTTCGCAATTGTGCTTTAGAAAAGGGATATGATTGTTGTATTCAGTGTGACGGACTCACCGCCTGCAATAAAGAATTATGGACCAATTTCCCGAAATTCAAGGATGCCATAATTGATATGCAGAAAAAATATAAAGCTGTCTGATAGAAGGGGTCTTGCAGGTCTTGTCGTCCCGAATGCCCGGGGCTCCGTCTCGCTAGTCCTGTAGGTCTGATCGTCTTACAGGTCGATGATTAAGTAAAGGACTTGCCCGACAACAAAGTTTTAGTTAATGAAAAAGGTAATATTTATTTCCATAACCCTTATTCTATTTAGTTGTTCCTCACTTCTAAAAAGGGGAGGTATTATCTTCACTTTTGACGATCAGTATGTTAAGAGCTGGGTTGCAAATCGCGATCTCTTCAAAAAGTATGACGTGAAGGCAACTTTTTTCATATCGCGCCCTCAGTTGCTGGATTCAGGTCAGGTAAGAGATCTGAAGATCCTGCAAAGTGACGGTAACGAGATTGGCTGTCATGGTGTGAATCATCTTAATGCCATGGAATTTGCCGGTCCTGCTGTTAAATATTATAAGGAGGAAGTAGAGCCTGCGATCAGTAAGTTGAATGTCCTGGGTTTCCGCATCGTTTCATTTGCCTATCCTTTCGGACCGGCCCCCGATTCGGTCGATTCTTATTTGCTGAAGCACGTGAAGTATCTTAGAAAGGCAACATGGAACAGGAATAATACAACAATCGACACTTATGATAATATTTATGCCAGACCCGATTCCTTCCATATTGTGAATTCAATGGGGATTGACTGCAATTATAGCATAACTGTTGAGAACCTTCAGGCCGGGATTTCCAGAGCGCAAAAGAATAACGAGATACTGGTTCTTCATGCTCATCTGCTGGATACTTCGGGTCTGGCCTATACAACTAATCCGGCATTCCTGGAACAGGTATTTAAACTATGCAAAAAGGATAAAATACGGAGTTACAGGATGGAAGATATGGAAGATTTCTTCAGCCAGCACAAACTAAAAGATTCACGCTGACTGCTACCCCTCAGTCGCCGGTTCTTTTATGGAGACTTTCGAGACCGCAAGACTTGAATACAGCGAGCTACGCGATCAAGACACCGCGAAGAGATCTGCTAATGCAGACTCGGCATTTTATCTCTTGTGATGACATACGAGTAGCCGAAGAATGTATTCCACCATGCCGATCCATTATTGGCGGAAGACTCTGTATAATCGCCATTCCAGGGCATGAACCACGACCACATATCTCCGTATGTCTTCATCTGCGCCGGATCGGGAACTGAACCGCATTCGGCTAGGGCAATTATTTTTCGGCCTCCAAAAATATCCTTGACTCTGTTGAATTCGTAATACTGAGAGCTATGCTGGTTTTCACCGGGATAAATATCCATTCCCACTATGTCAACATAATTATCGCCCGGATACCAGTCAAGTGCATCAGAGTTGGTATTGGTTGTCCATACCCATATCAGGTTATTCAGGCCCCAATGGTTAACCAGCCTGTCGTACATGAGCTGGTACAACGCCTTGCATGGTGCCGGTCCCTTGGCTCCCCACCAGAACCATTCTCCTGCAGCTTCGTGCAGCGGCCGCCATATAACCGGTATATTGGCATCCTTGAATTCTTTAAGGTAAACGGCGATGGTATCAATATCATTAACCATTGCTATATATTCTTGTGAACCGGGTTCAGTAATTTTCGATACGTCGAATGTAGTGCCGGTAGTATAAAAAGCTCCTGATTTGTTTAGAGGATCACGCCAGTGCCACATCAGTGCTACTATGCCGTTATTATCCCACCATGTTTTGCCCAGGTTGAACGGAGCTTCGTATAAAATAGTTGGTGAATTCCGGATTGTGTGATCGATAAAATCGAAACAGGTCAATGCCGGCCATTTGCCGGTATTAGTGTACACCCATGTGGCCTCGGTGATATTTGTACTGTAGTTGGCCATCGTTCCTGAAATGACGTTCGTAAGGAAATTGTTCTTCAGGTAATTGTACAGGTTGACCGCTTGCAAGGAAGCTCCCGGAGTAACGGGGTTTGCATCGATATTAAATGTGGTCCCGGAACCTGTACTCGCAACTATTTTCACATAATCTATTAAGAACCATGTCCAGTTTGGAGTGATTGTAATTGTGTTACTCCCGGCATTCAGAACAACTGTGGCAAATTTCTTTTCGGTGAAAGTCGGGGAGGATCCAAGGTCGAATGAGCCTTTTATGCCGTTTATGTCAACATAGCAGTTTTTAGCTCCATAGTTTGAAGTTGAATATCCTATATACAGATCGAACTTTCCGGCTGTAATGTTTTCAAGGTCAAAAGTCACAAAATCGGTTGAATTATGAAAGCCGCCTACGTAACCGGTTCCGGAGTAGCCGCTTAATGAAGTCATTATAGAGTTTGTAGAAGAGAACAGTGCATATTCAGCTTCATATTTTCCATCTGTAGGCTGAGGATACTTGGTTGTGAATGAAAAGCTGACGGCAGCAGCATAATTTCCGCTCAGGTCCTTCACAGAGTTAGCATAAACGACAACATTATAAGTCATTCCTTCAGTAAGGGTAATAGTTATCCTTACCTGCTTGCCTGATGCAGTTGCTGTTTTTGCTACACCATTTATGAAGATCTGATAATTATCTTCCAGAACTACGTCTTCATCGTAAGTTATATAAACCCACGATGTGGCAGAAACCCTGGTTGCTCCGTTTGATGGCAGTGTAGAAGACATCGTTGGTGCAGTGGTGTCGCCGGGTGCCGATTTTTTGCATGACGTGGAGGTCAGCGAAATTATCAGTAAGAAAACAAGATATTTTTTCATAAGATTATCTTTAGATGTCAGGTGTAAGCTTTCTTAAGATCAAAAACAGATCGAAAAAAATAAGCATAACAAATTTAGCATGATATATATTAACTAAGGTTAGTTTTTGTTTATTTTTCAGGGGTGGAAGGTTAATTGGCAACCGGCTACCGGCAACCGGTTACCGGTTTGATTGCACGATTGGAAGAAAGAGGACAGGAGACAAGGAGTGAAACGACGTAGTTCCGCGAAGCGGAATATTTAAGCTACTCATAATTTTAAATCTTCTGAAATGTGTTATTATCTTTGATTCCGGACAAACCTTTCAAAACAGATACTAATGAAAAAATTCACCCAGCCCGGCACGTTCTCGATGATAGTATTACTGGCATGTATCATCTTTACTATTGTCTTGCTTTTTATTATTGGTTTTGATGAAACAATTCCTTTTGTGATCTTTAGTTTCGTCATTCTTACATTTATTATGTGCCTGCTGATATTCTATAAGATGACAATCATTATTGATGATACATATCTGACCTTCATAATGGGGATCGGGCTTGTAAAAAAAAGCTATCCCCTATCGGATATAGAAAGCTGCAGACCTGTCAGAAACAATGTCATGGACGGTATTGGGATCCGTATGACATCTTCCGGATGGCTATATAATGTATCAGGATTAAGCGCAGTAGAGATTTCATTTAAGAACCGTAAATCAAAGATCCGGATTGGAACTGACAAACCGGAAGAGATTGCTAAGGAGGTAGGAGCAAAAATAACCGTCTTGCAGGCAGGATCGTTTTACGAGAAGAGCGGGAGACAAGGATCATATCTGACCGTTGCAGTATTGACTGTTTTCATAGGTATACTGGTTTTTATATTTGTTTCCGGGAGCAGGGAACCGGCAGTAACCTTTTCGGATTCCTCCATGACAATCAGCGGGATGTACGGATTATCTGTTGGTTATGCTGATATAATAAGTGCTGACACCCTTCAGACACTTCCGGGTATAAAGGCGAGAACAAATGGTTTTGCAGCGGGAAGTATCCTTAAGGGTCATTTTAAGCTGTCCGGCAACTCAAAAGTCATGTTGTTCCTTAAGGAGGAGAACCCACCATTCATTTTAATAAATACCAAAACCACACCGATCTATCTGAACTCAGCTAATCCTGTCAGAACACGGGAATATTTTAAAAACATCAAAGAGAGGATTTCCCGGGATCGCTGACCTGCATGCTCTCTCTTTTTTAAGTCGCCTTGCACCGCAAATCCCACTCCGTTAGCTGCTTGCCGGTCACCGGTCACCGCTCTCCGGTGTTTTGGCTTTATCAGCAATCTTCGATTTCACATATTCCGCCTGCTCAGTCATCCCGGCCTTATCCTTGGAGCTGGCGATGCCATTTAAAATAATGTTATTGAAATAGAAAACAACCTGCTGGCGATACTGCTCCGGAATCGACTCCCGGAAACTCACGATCATATCAATGCCTTTCTTGAAATTGTCAGTATTCTTTACCTTTTTCAGATAATTGGCGAAAGGCTGCATAATCGAGAATTTACTATTTCCAACAGGCATTTTGTCAAACCTTGCGGCAAGTGAATCAAAGTCGCTTTCGCCGGCATAACTATATAATATATTGGTAATTGCTCTTGATAATGTTCCTTTGACATTTTCTGATGATAACTGCTTTGCTCTCTGAAGTGCTGATGTGCTGTCTATGGAGCTCAGGGCAACCAATGCATCGCCGGCTACTGAATAGGAAGAATCATTGACCGATTTCAGGAACAGATCCCTGTAAGTCGCTTTTTTGTACTTTCCAAGTTCCTGGATGGCAGTGGCTCTTATCATTGACGATGGATCTTTTTCTGCAAGGTTTGCCAGTATAGGTTCGACAGATCTTTTAATCGAGTCATCCATTAAATTCAGGTTCTCAATTGCATATATCCTCAGTCCCTGATATCTGTCGTTAATAGCATTTTTGAGAAGCCCAAATGCTTTCGGGTCATCTTTCTGATGTCTTGTAGCAAAATCAATGGCTTCGCGTCTGTCGAGATAAAGCCCCGCATTTTTATACTGGAATATATAATTATCGATTGTCTTGTTATCCGTTTTCTGGCATAGAAGTATCTTGTCACCGTCGACATTGATGAGATCCGGTTTTGTATCGGCATGGAATGCAAAAGTATCGGCCTTGTTCTCGAGCCATACTTTATATCTTTTCATTGCACCGCCCTGATAAACATCTATCGCCACAGGCAGTTTAAAGGTTTTATCGCCTTGTGTCTGACTGACAAAGACCCTTGCTGTTTTCTTTGTCTGGTCATAGTCATAGTTTATATTGAGCTTTGGATGTCCGCTTCCGTAAAACCACTGGTTCCAGAACCAGTTGAGATCCTGTCCCGTTACATCTTCGAATGCAAGGCGAAGCTCCTGTGCCTCGGCAGATTTGAACTTATAAGTCGTAAGGTAAAGGTTCAATGACTTGAAAAAAGCGCTGTCGCCTACATAGTTGCGAAGCATGTTCAGTATCCTTCCTCCTTTCTGGTAGCTAACGGCATCGAACACTTCTTCACGGTTACGGTAATAAAAGCGAACCAGGTCCTTATTGCCGCTGTTGCTGAAGAAATAATTCTGCATCGCATCGAAATTATGTTCAGCACCTGCATCCTTGCCATGTTTGTATTCTTCCCACAATGTTTCGCTGAGGTCGGCAAAAGATTCATTTAACGTTATATTGCTCCAGCTTTCGGTAGTGACATAATCCCCGAACCACATATGAAAAAGCTCGTGTGAGATAACATCTTCCCACGAGTTCCCGTCAATAAGCTCCCTTGCATCCTGCTGGGCAGATCCGGCATGCACGGTTGCAGTTGTGTTTTCCATTGCACCGCTCACGTAGTCCCTTACCACTACCTGTGAATATTTTTGCCACGGAAAATCCACTCCGGTTATTTTTGAAAAGTAGCTTATCATCTCGGGAGTAAAGCCAAAGATTTTCCTTGCGACTGGTGCATATTCCTTTTCAACATAATAGCTTACCTCTTTGCCTTTATATTTGTCTTTAATGATAGAGTACTCACCTGTTGCCATCATCATGAGGTATGGAGAATGGGGAAGATCCATCCTCCAGGTATCGGTGCGGGTTCCGTCGGAGTGTTTCTTCTGCTTCACCAGCAAACCGTTTGAAAGTGTAACGAATTTTGCAGGAACGGTCATGCTGATCTCATCCGTTGCTTTTTGATTTGGTTTGTCAATAGTCGGGACCCATGCCGAATTTGATTCGGTTTCCCCCTGTGTCCATACCTGTGTAGGCTTGTCTTTTTCTTTTCCAAGAGGGTTTATGAAATAGAGGCCTTTTGCCTCTGATATTGCAGCGCTTCCTTTAGCTTTTATATCGTTCGGTCTGGAAATGTAATCTATAAAAATGGTATAGTTTTCTCCGCCCTTGTAGGTCTTATCGAGAGCGATATGAAGCTTCAGGCTGTCATAGGTGTATTTCAGTTGAACAGCTTTGCCCTCTTTTATTACCGAAACCTCTTTTATCTCCATCATTTTAGCATCGAGGGTAAGTGAGTCTGTCGGATAGAAATGAGGCTTAAGTGTGATCCATGCTTTCCCATACATCCACGATTTCGAAAAGTCGAAGCTTACATCAAGCTTTGTATTAACCAGATCATTGATTTTTGTCGATGTAGCCCGGTATATGGTTTTCCAGGCATCCGATTTCTGGCTGGCAGGTTGTTGCGAAAAGCTGACAGCTGGACAGAGCAGCAAGAGTGCAAAAAAGATTTTTTTCATATTTAAGTTTTAGATCAATAATTTAAGTAAATGTATATCAAAAAATTTTTATAAAAGACAGGAGAAAAATTAAATTGATGCATTTGCTCAACGGTACAATAGTGCAACAGTACAAAGGTGCTATGGTATTAAGTTAATAGGGTTTTACGGTTTTACACTTTAGCCCTCTTGCACCCTAATACCTTAACACCCTAACACCCTAACGCCTTAACACCCTAACACCCTAATACCTTAATACCTTAACACCTTCAATCTTTTTGTATGATTGCACGATTGCACGATTAATAATATATTTGATATATGTAATTTGAAAATTACAACCTTTCATAATGATAATTATTAATTCATCTAACATGAACAGAATAATTTACAAGATTTCAGCCCTGATGCTGACACTTTGCGTGTCGTATAATGCAATTTCTATGGATGATGCCAGGCTGCTGCGGTTTCCTGACATAAATAAAAACCTGATAGCTTTTGTATATGCCGGCGATATCTGGACAGTCAGTTCAAGCGGGGGAGAAGCGCGTCGTCTTACATCGCACATGGGACTGGAGCTTTTTCCCAAGATTTCACCCGACGGTCAATGGATTGCGTTTTCCGGCGAATATTCCGGGAGCCGCCAGATCTTTGTAATTCCTTCAAATGGCGGAGTGCCGCGTCAGCTTACATGGTATAACCCGGTGGTCGAAATGCCTCCGAGGGGTGGATGGGACAATGTGGTCCTTGACTGGACTCCCGACAGCAAGCAGATACTTATCCGCGGCAACCGGACCACCTTCGGTGAACGTAACGGCAGATACTTCCTTGTAAGCCTCGACGGCGGACTTGAAAAACCTCTTCCTATTGTCAACGGCGGATTCGGGGTTCTGTCTCCCGATGGATCCAAGCTGGTATTTACACCGGTCGACCGCGAATTCCGCAACTGGAAGCGATACAAGGGCGGAAGGGCTTCCGACCTCTGGATATACGATCTTAAAGCAAATACATCCGAACAGATCACTGACTTTGATGGAACTGATCAGCTGCCGACATGGTCGGGCGACAATATCTTTTTTGCCTCAGACCGCGACCTTAAGCTAAATATCTGGAAGTACAATACTGTGACAAAAGAGACAAAGCAGATCACTCACCATACTGAGTTTGACGTTATGTGGCCATCAGGTACAGGCGATCAGCTTGTCTATGAAAATGGAGGATATATCTATAAGCTGAACCTCCAGTCAGGTCAATCAGAAAAAGTAACAGTGAACATTGATTTCGACAACCCGAATCTCATCCCATATTATAAAAATGTAAAAGATAACATTAACAGCTTTGCTGTTTCCCCAACCGGCAAGCGTGCCCTGTTTGATGCCCGTGGCGATATCTTCTCCGTTCCTGCTGAAAACGGGACCACAAAGAATCTTACGGAGAGCCAGGGCGTGCGTGAGATATACCCTGCATGGTCACCCGACGGTAAATATATCTCATATTATTCCGATCTCACCGGTGAGTATGAGCTATACCTTCTTGAAAACAAGGATGGAGCAAAGCCAAGGCAGGTGACATCCAATTCATCGGCCTGGAAGTATGAACCCCTCTGGTCACCCGATAGCCGTTACCTGGTCTTCTCCGACAGGACGCTTAATCTCAGGCTTGTGGAAGCTTCGACCGGAAAGATCACTGACATAGATCATGCAACTAAAGATGAACTCCGGAGCTATAATTTTTCTCCTGATTCCCGCTGGATAACTTACCAGAAAGAGGGTGGCAACAATAATGCAGCATTATGGGTCTATGATATTTCAACCGGGAAAAAGCAGCAGATGACCGATGGTTCATTTTCAGATTTCAATCCGGTTTTCAGCCTCGATGGAAATTATATCTTTTTTGCTTCCAACCGCGATTTCAATCTCGCGTTCTCCAGCTTTGATTTTGATTATATCTATAATAAAGCCACTCGCCTGTACGCTCTGTCATTAACTCAGAAGAGCCCGAAAATTTTCAAGGATAAAAATGACGTCGAACCCGTAAAACCCGAAAAGAAAACCGAGGCACCGGCAGCTTCAGCCAAAGATAAAAAAGCTAAAACAAGTGTGGCGGATACTGCTGCTGTAAAAAAAGAAGTGAAGGTCGAAATTGACTTTAACGGCATCAACGACCGTATCACAGCACTTCCCGGTGATGCCGGCGAATACAGGATCATAGGCGCAGTCGACGGAGGTCTGATATATATCAGCGGCGGTAAGTTGATGAAATACAACATGGAAGATGAAAAGAACGAGGAGATACTGGACCAGGCAGGGAACGCCTCGCTGACAGCCGACGGCAAGATGGCAATATACCAGTCGGGCGGTGATTATGGCATAATAAAGCTTACACCCGGACAGAAAGAAGGTGCAGGCAAGCTGAACCTCAGCGGGCTTGAAATGAAAATAGATCCGCGAAAAGAATGGAACCAGATATATATTGATGGCTGGCGTATTTTCCGCGATTATTTTTATGTTAATAACATGAATGGTGTTGACTGGACAGCCATGAAAGAACGCTATAGTGTCCTGCTTCCTTACATAAGCCACAGGGCTGACCTCGATTACATACTCGACGAATTAATAGCTGAATGCAATTCAAGCCATAGCTATGACAGCTGGGGTGATTTTGAAAGAGTGAAGAAAGTCGATAACGGGCTTCTTGGCGCTGAGCTTACTGCCGATGCGACTGCAGGTCGTTACAGGATATCTAAAATTTTTACCGGTGAAAACTGGGATCCTGCCCGTCATTCGCCCCTGACTGAACAGGGTGTCGACGTAAAAGAAGGTGATTATCTGATCAGCATCGACGGCAAAGAAGTAACGACAGCCGATAATCCATATTCTTTTCTTGAAAACAAGGCAAATAAAACTGTTGAAATAAAAGTTAATGGCAAGCCTTCAGCTACAGATGCCAGAGGCTCGCTTATCAAGCCAATATCAAGTGAGCTGGATCTCATGTCTTTAAACTGGGTCAATGAGAGAAGAGCAATGGTCGATAAGCTTTCAGGAGGGAGAATTGGTTATATATATGTTCCAAATACTTCTAATGAAGGAAACCGCGAGCTGTTTCACGGTATGTACGCATACTTCGATAAGGAAGCGTTGATTATTGATGAACGATATAATGGGGGCGGTTTTATTCCTGATCGCATGGCCGATCTGCTCGACCGGCATACGCTTACTTACTGGCACCAGAACGGACTTGAGCCGGGTAAATCGCCTCTGGTAGCTAATGACGGGCCAAAAGTAATGCTGATCAACGGGTACTCCTCTTCAGGTGGTGATGCCTTCCCTTATTTCTTCAGAAAGCTGGGTCTTGGCAAGCTGATCGGTACACGCACCTGGGGAGGGCTGGTAGGTATATCAGGTAATGCAGGGCTGGTTGATGGCGGATATATAGCTGTACCTCGGTTCGGTGTTTTTGATCCGGATGAAGGATGGATAATTGAAGGGAAAGGTGTTTCTCCTGATATCGAAGTGGTCGATCGTCCGGAGCAGCTTGCGAAGGGAATTGATCCCTGCGTTGAAAAAGCCGTTGAAGTCCTGCTTCAGGAACTGAAGGATAAGCCTGCTAAAAAGGTTGTCGAACCTGCGCCTCCAGATAGATCTAAATGGCATGAATGAATTTAAGATAAAAGACAAAAGTCA
>PMIG01000313.1 GCA_003157055.1 Bacteroidales bacterium
TCGTTTCCATCTTGGTTTTGGTTCCTTAACTCCGCGAAGTGTCGTTGAATAGAAATTAAAAAATTCGTAATAGATTTTATCATCCATATAACTTGAAAGATTCCTTGTGAGATGATATTTAAGATAGTTTTTCCAGTCATCGATAGTGTATGACTTGAGATAACCATTAATGGCTTTTAAAAATTCCGGTTGTCCTACAATAACGCTGTCAACATTATTCAAACCTGCGCCATCCATAAAAATTTTCCAGTTAATGTCCGGAGTGGATTCAGCAAGTTGTTTGAAGGTTAATTTATTGTAATTCATCCATGGATCGCGGGTATCTTCCCGTTTGCGCGAAGTTTTGGCAATGGAGGTTTCGAGTTTCATGAGACCAGCAGCAGATGTTTTGGCTTTTTCAGCGCTGTAACCCATGATAATGAAGATATTTTCAAGATGAGAGATGAATTTCTGACGGATTGATTTTGCGCGGGAATCGGTATCAAAATAAAAATTACGGTCGGGCAGGCTTAATCCTCCCTGGTTAATAAAAATAGCATTCTTACTACTTATTTTATCATCCTGCCCGACGCCAAATCCGAACAATGGAGAACCGGCAATAATATGAATGTATGATGCAGTTTTAATTATGTCATTGATATTCTTTATTGCGTCGATCTTGTCGAAATCGCTTTTCAAATCGGAGATACCTTTTTCATTAAGTGTTATACTGTCCATGCCGGTATAAAAGAAATCTCCTATCTTCTGCTTGTTGCTGCCTTTGAGAGCATCTTTGATTGCTGCCGAAGATTCACAGACATGGCGAACCTGGGCATTGATGGTATCCTGTATCAATTGAAAGATGCCATTGCTTTGTTCACTGGCAGGAATTGGATTTTGCCTGAACCATTTACCATTGGCAAAAAGGAAAAAATCATCTCCTGCTTTTATGGTAGAATCAATATGTGATACCAGAGCGTCAGTTGCCTGGACTTTTTTTGATTGCTTACATGATGTAGTAGCAATGATAGCTACAGCTAAAAGCAATGAAAAGAATAAATATTTCTTCATGGTTTGAGATTTTAGGATTTTGGATTAAATGTAGAAACTAATAAAATATAATTATTATGCCGGACAGATTTTTAACAAATATTTAATTGATTACTGGAAATACCAATTTCCCTGGCAATTCCTTGTCAGGAATAAATTGACCGCTTAAAACCGGAGTTAAATGGTTGTCATTTAGTTATGTGTAATAAGTTAAGCCAGGCCAGTCAAATGTGGTCAAGGTCACCGGCTTTTCCGCTATAAACATACTGATTGAGACACTGGGTAAAATAAAAAACCTGTAAATTATTAGTTTACAGGCTTCTGCATTTCTGCTTTGTAGCGGAGGGAGGATTCGAACCTCCGACCTTTGGGTTATGAGCCCAACGAGCTACCACTGCTCCACCCCGCAATATAAATTGTGGGTGCAAATGTAATATTACACGAGCAATAACCCAAACAAATATCAATTTATTTAAAATTTTAATTGTTAAGTTTGCCTTGGATTTGCCTGATTAATTACATTCCCGGTAAATCTATATCTTATTAATATTAAATGTTTTAATATGCCAAGAGTATTTAAAGCCACTGAAATAGAGAAAGAGGAAAAAGAGATAAAACGCGATTACCTCGACCGCCATATGCCTCATATCTTCTGTCCCGACGAAGTGAAGAGGGGCGAGAAATTCGCAGTAAAGGTTATAATGGGTGAAGAGTACACGCATCCCGACGAAGCCGAACACTTTATAAGCGTCCTGCAGCTCTGGAACCGAGAGACTCTTCTTGCCGAAACACGCTATACAGCCGGCGTATTTGGGAACAAACCATCGCATGCTGAGGTCGACTTTTATATTGTTGCGCCTGATGTATCAATGAACCTTTCGGCCATGGCTGTCTGCACAAAGCATGGACTCTGGCAGAGCGAAGATAAAGCTGTAAAAGTTATTTGAAATAACGACCGGCAATTGGCAACCGGCGAAAAAAGAGATGATTATTCTGTCGAAAAACTGCCTGTAACCGGTAACGGGTAGCCTATAGCCGATTATTATTATCTTTGCAAGCCGCTTATAACATAGAATATGGCAAAAAACGAAACAAGAAAAACCAATTGGCGCGATAAATTCAGGTTTACTGTAGTTAACGACACCACCTTTGAAGAGGTCTGGAGGATCAAACTGACGCAGTATAGTGCATTCCTTCTGAGCACCTTCCTCTTACTCTTCATTATCGGAGCAACGACATGCCTTATAGCATTCACGAACCTCAGGAATTTCATTCCGGGTTATCCCGGTGTTATCATGAGGCGCAATATCCTCATGAATGCTATCAGGCTCGATTCCCTCGATCGTGAACTGGCACTCAGGGATAAATATTTTGCTAACCTGAATTCTATAATTGCCGGGAAAGAACCTGCAGGTTCTTATTCAGCCCAGGATACCTTCGGAAATTACAGGGCGATAAAATTCAAGAGCATTCCTGAAGACTCAGCCCTCAGGGCTCAGGTCGAGAGTTCGGAAAGATATAACCTGACACTCGGTCCTACTTCCCCGGAAGCCGTTACCAGCCTGGCGAGCCTTCATTTCTTTCCTCCGGTAAAAGGTGTCATTTCAGGCCATTTCGATATCCGCTCAAAGCATTTTGGTACAGATATAGTATCCAGGCTAAAATCACCGGTATCTGCTGTACTTGATGGAACAGTCATTTTTACCGGGTGGACAATGGAAACCGGGTTTGTAATCGAAGTGCAGCACCAAAACAATATCGTCTCGGTTTATAAGCATAACGAAAGCCTTCTGAAAGAGACAGGCGATCGTGTGCGCGCAGGAGAACCAATTTCAATTATAGGCAGCACGGGCGAGTTGTACACATCAGGCCCACATCTCCATTTTGAGATTTGGTACAAGGGGAGTCCTCTTGATCCTGAAGAACACATCCTATTTTAATATCGGCACACGATATGCCTCAGAAAATTGCGCTGTTGGGATCAACTGGGTCAATAGGCACCCAGGCACTTGATGTCATTTCAAGATACCCGGATAAATTCAAGGTTGATCTGCTGACAGGATGCAATAATATTGAACTGCTCACCATGCAGGCAAAAAAATTTCTTCCCGATTCTGTCGTAATCTGTAATAAAGAGCACTTTAAGCAGCTTCAGGATAACCTGCGGGGGACTAAAATTAAAGTTTTTGCCGGGGAGAAGGAGATAGAAGGGGTTGTTGCATCATCGGATGCCGATCTGGTGCTTGCAGCTATTGTGGGTTATTCGGGACTGAGACCCACCATTGCAGCTATTAATGCCGGGAAAAGAATTGCCCTTGCCAATAAGGAGACACTGGTTGTCGCTGGTGAGATAATAACAGCTCTCGCTGCCAGATCAGGCAGTGTCATCATCCCCGTCGATTCTGAACATTCGGCTATTTTCCAGTGTCTTTCCGGCGAAGCCAGGGAATCGGTCGAAAAGATCACTCTGACTGCATCAGGCGGACCGTTCCTTAAACTTTCTGCCGAAAATCTTCATCATGTAAAACCAGGCGATGCTCTCAGGCACCCGAACTGGAATATGGGAGATAAGGTGACTGTTGATTCTGCATCCATGATGAACAAGGGACTAGAGGTGATAGAGGCAAAATGGCTTTTCGGACTTGATCCTGAGCAGATAAAAGTCATCATTCATCCACAGTCCATAATTCATTCGTTCGTTCATTTTAAAGATGGTTCCGTAAAAGCGCAGCTTGGAATTCCCGACATGAGGGTACCTATCCTTTATGCCCTGAGCTACCCTTTAAGGTTTGCGTCCGATCTTCCGAGGCTCGGATTCAAGGATCATAGCAACCTGACATTTGAGGAACCAGATAATGATAGATTCAGGAACTTGTCCCTTGCCTTCTTGGCATTAAAAAGCGGGGGGAACATGCCTTGCATTCTGAATGCTGCTAACGAAGTGGCAGTAAATGCATTTCTTAAGGGGAGCCTAGGATTTATGCAAATGCCCGAAATCGTTGAACATTCACTCGAAAACTGCAAATTCAAAGCCTCTCCCGATCTTGAATCTCTTGAGGAGTCGGACAGGGATGCCAGGATTATTGCTCAAAACTACATTGATAAATTATAACGCATTCTATGACAGTACTTGTAAGAATACTTCAGCTTCTTCTCAGCCTTTCGATACTTGTGATAATTCATGAGCTCGGCCATTTCACCTTTGCAAAGATCTTCAAGACCAGGGTCGAAAAGTTCTACCTCTTTTTTGATGCATGGTTTTCGCTTTTTAAGTTCAGGAAAGGGGAGACTGAATATGGTATCGGCTGGATCCCTCTCGGCGGATATGTAAAAATAGCAGGAATGATCGATGAATCAATGGATGTTGAGCAGATGAAACAGCCGCCGCAGCCATGGGAATTCAGATCAAAGAAGACCTGGCAGAGGCTTCTTATTATGACCGGCGGGGTACTCTTTAATTTCATACTGGCACTGATTATTTATGTTACTGTACTCTTTGCATGGGGTGAAACTTACCTGCCGACAACAAATCTGAAATATGGTATCGTAACCGATTCGACAGGACATTCCATGGGACTGAGGAATGGTGACAAAATACTCACAGTCGATAATAAGAAGATCGAAAAATTCAATGAGATCAGGTCCGATATTATCCTGAACAACCGTAAATCGATCCAGATAGAACGCGAAGGGCAGGAAATCAATATACCGATTTCGGAAGAGATCATCCCTGTTATGCTTAAGGGAAAATTCCTGATTGAACCAAGGAGACCCTTCAGTCCTTATGTGATATCATTTATCGATAAAGATACGCCGGCAAAAGCAGCAGGAGTTCTGACCGGAGATGAGATTAAGGGTATCAACGATTCATCATTCGTTTACTTCGATAATTTCCAGGATTTTCTGGCTTCTCACAAGGAGCGTTCAATTACACTTAATATTTTACGGAACGGACAGCCGGTTAAACTGGCTGTCGCACTCAATGCTACCGGTAAGCTGGGAGTCGGGGATTCACATACGTATGGTGAGATATTTGAACTGAAGACAGTTAAATACAACTTGCTGCAGTCGATACCGGCAGGAATAAGAACCGGATTCAAGGCAATCGGCGATTATCTTAAACAGTTCAAGCTCATATTCTCAAAACATACAAAGGGTTATGAATCCCTTGGCGGTTTCATTACCATCGGTAGCATCTTCCCTCCGGCATGGGACTGGCAGGTTTTCTGGAGCCTCACCGCATTTCTTTCGATAATTCTCGGAGTGATGAATATTCTGCCAATACCAGCTCTCGACGGCGGCCATGTTATGTTCCTCCTGTTTGAAGTGATCACCGGCCGTAAACCAAGTGATAAATTTTTGGAATATGCCCAGATCGTCGGCATGGCAATCATACTTGTTTTGTTATTATATGCCAACGGAAACGATGTAGTGAGGCTTTTAAAGAAATACTTTTAGTCTATATGTCAGCAAGTCAGACTCCCTTTAGGGGCAAGGGGGCATTTATAGGCTCATATTTCTGATTGCGTCTTACAGGGATAAATCCTGCTTCACTGATTGCCGACTGAAGCTCACATGCAGTGAACCTGTTGTTTGAACCCGCAGCACTCACAACATTTTCCTCAATCATTATTGAACCAAGGTCGTTGGCCCCGGCATGAAGCGAAAGCATCGCGGTCTCCTTCCCGACAGTAAGTATTGATGCCTGGATGTTCATAATATTATTCAGCATGATCCGGCTGATAGCAATCATCCTTAAGTAACCCAAAGGAGTGTAGCTGCTTTTAATGCC
>PMIG01000053.1 GCA_003157055.1 Bacteroidales bacterium
ACTGCATAATGAGGATTAAGTTCTATAGCTTTGTTGATATCCTTAACTACTTGCTGATTATTTCCAAGCATGCCATAAGCAGTCCCTCTGTTATAATAAAATACTGCATTATGAGGATCCAGTTCTATAGCCATACTAAAAGCTTTTACCGCATCGGTGTGGTTGCCAGATATACCTAATTCATAGCCTCTTTCAAACCATTCAGTTGCACTTAAATTATCAATATTTCGCTTATATGCTTGTGCTGTTTCTTGTTTCGTCCCTCCCTTTGCTATCTTTAACTCTTTATTTAGCCGCTCATTTTCCCGTAATAGTTCTTCAGATTTTTTTCTTAATTCCTCTAATTCTTTGACCTTATTTCGGTCTTTGCGCAGATTATCGATGGATTTTATCACGTCCTGCGGGTTTGCAGCGATTTTTGCTTTAAGCCAATATACTTTGCCATCCCATGTGTCTTCTATCACCTCAGTGCTCACTATTCCGGCAGTCAGGGTTGTAATCTTGTCTTTTGTCACTTGAAAGTTTGTTACCTCTGTTTGACTTTCCAGATAGGTACCCAATTCTTCCAGAAGAAGCCTTTTTACTTCTCTAAGGGCGATGGTTCTGCTTGAATTCATGCTGTCTTCATCACCTGCATGGTAGGTGTATTCTTTAATGAAGGTTTTTGTTTCGGCAAAGGCAGGGGAAAAAAATGTTAAGACGATAAGTGCAATAATCAACGATACTGGTTTTTTCATAATCTATACCTCAAACACAAAACCCCGCTCTCTTTTGAGAAACGGGGCTTCTATTCGGTAATCACCATCACTTCACCACATCATTTTATGGGGGTTTATGTGACTGGGACTTATATGATGTTTTGAATATGCCTTTGTTTGATTGAAATGTCAAACATCTTTGTCTAAGCGGATAAAGCCAGTACGAAAAGGACTGAAATATGCCCTCTGAATGGGGCTTGTGTAGTCCAGAATCAACGAACGGTTGTGGGTTAAGGAAGGTATCCTCTAAGCGTTTTCATCTCTTCTCCTCCAGTAAAGTATAATGACAATAATTAGTCCAATGGCCACGAGGGAGGGTAGGACTAAGAAGAGTCCACCCATCACAACCAACAATCCCCATCTCCCTTTTCCATCCACCTTCTCTCTCTGGTATTTGTTTTAACACTTTTCGAAAGTTTGTCTATACCAGACCTGAACAATCCACAAGACATATTGAAGATATCCATATGAAATGTCGTGAAAATGGATTGAATTAAAAAAACAACATTTCAGGAAGCCATACGTAACAAAAAAAGGCGGATTTTATTCCGCCTTTAGAAGATAAGGTCTTCCTATTGCTATCTCATTTTCTTTCTGTCTTGCATTTCCCTGAATTTGAGAGCTTCTCTGAGCTGTCTGAGGGCTTTTTCACAGTCTGCGATGGCTTCCGCCCTATGACCGCCAAAATCGTGAGGTGCCGCTCTCAAGTAAGCTACGGCATCCTCAATGGCATTAATGGCTTTGACAATCCGGGGATGAACCGCTCTTTCATCTGCTATAGCAGGCGCTGCCGTGTAAATAATCGAAAACATAGAAACAACACAAATAACCAACATGATTGAAATTAATCTTTTTTTCATGATCCACCTCCAATTTTTTATTTTATCCATATATTCTCAAATGCACCATNNATAAAAATATTGGATCTTAATTTATCATAGGAATACAAAATGCATTTATTATTTGTCTCTGTCCCTTTCTCCTTCCCGTGCTTTTTTCTTTTCCTGCTGTTTTATTTTTTTATTCTTCCGGATCTCCTCGACCCTTTGTTTCCGGCGCAGATCCCTCTCTTTCCTCAACGATTGATTGTTTTTCTCTGACTTACCTAGCTGTGATCTGCCTGTTTCTTTATTGGAACTCGCCCCTATGGTTGTATTCCTTGAAGATTCTGTATGAATGGGTATCGATTTCTCCTGCGGTCTACGTAAGGATGCCTTTTTTTTCTCCTCTTTCTTCCAATTCAACAGCTTCTGTAGGGGATCGTCAAACCTTGCACCCTGGATTGGGGCTTTATTTTGCCGGTTAACACCGACCTTGAGATCCCTCGCTCTCTTTTTCAGTTCTACCCGGGTATAGTATGCCTCCTCCCGACCAGGGTTCAGAGCAGCGGCCATCTTGAGGTCGTTCGCAGCCCTGCCGTATCTTCCCAATTGAACATAAACGATGCTTCGGCTGATATAGGCTTTCGCGTATTCAGGTTGGACCATGATGGCCTGGTCATATGCCCTGCCGGCGGCCACATAATTTCCGGCCACGGTGAACGCACTGCCCTTCTCAAAGTAGTCTGCCGCAACGAGCTGGTTCATTGCTTCGTTGTATTGCTCCTGTTTCTGCTTATCCGCTGTGGCCCGTGCCAACTGCTGTCTCAAAACTTCCGCTTCTTCCATCGCCTGTGCGGCTTCCGCCCTTGCTTCTTCCAGGTCATGTACCAAATGCTCATCATTTTTTAGTTTATCTATTGAAGCAGCAACCTCATCAGGATCAGCCTTTACTTGTGCTTCAAGCCAGTATACATTTCCATCCCATTTTTCATCCATCACGACCACCTGAACTACACCTGCTGTAAGCGTCGTGATTTCGTCTTTATCCAATAGATTGTCTTTTACGACGGTCTTGCTTTGCACATACGTTCCGAGCTCTTCAAGCAGCGCCCTTTTCAATTGCTCCGTGGCAATTGCTCTACAGGAGTTTCTGCTGTCCAGGTCACTTGCTTGATAAGTATATTCCTTGACGAAAGTTTTGATTTCAGCAGAAGCTGAATTAAAGGACAGCAATAAATGGAATGCGATGAGAAATAAAATATATTTCTTCATTATGAGTCCTGTCTATAGGATGAGGTATTGCCTTTTGATGGCTAAAGCTTATGGAAAAAGTTCTTGTGTGTCAAGGAAAGATGGATTCCAGGGTGATCATTACCAGTTGAAATAATGCATGAACTGACCATAACTGAAAAACAACATTTCAGGAAGTAGTTCACCTTTTACATCGACGGGAAATATGCCACCAAGCCTTCGCACCTTACAACCCATCTGTATTCCTTTACTGACGGTAGAACGTAAGGGTCTTGCTTACTGCGTAGGTTTA
>PMIG01000201.1 GCA_003157055.1 Bacteroidales bacterium
TTTGTCATATCATAACCGCCAACAGCAAACCCGCCTTTTATCCCTTTCTTTGAAGGATTATTGTCAAGATAAACCCTTACACTATCGCTGTTGACTGTAAGCAGGTTGTGAACACCCTTTGTTTCATCATACCCGCCAACAGAAAAACCGCCCTTGGTTCCCTTTGCATCGCCATTGCCGACATATATTCTCACTCCTTCATTGTAAACGGCAAAGACAGTATTCCCCGCTTTGTTTTTTACCTCAAACAGCGATTCTTCCATATTATCTGTTGTCCCGTTTATCCCCAGCTTTACCAGAGGCCCTTCAATACTCTTTGCCACCAGCGAATAAGGGACAGCCCATATCTGGCTGGTTCCCATATCTGTCCAGCCTGGTCCGGGATATTTGACTTCAGTCTTCAGGAAGAGTGTCTGGGCGCTCCAGTTGATCGCTGAAAATGAAGCTGCTGACCCTCCGGTCTGCGTTCCTGTTCCTACTACAAGCGATATCATTCCAAACTGATCGGCGGTAACAGAGGAATGTTCTTCCTGCCATATAACGGTCCCGCCGGTAAGTGCAGTCACGATCGATATTCTGACGGGAATAACCTGATTAGTAATTGGCAATCCAGTAGCATTCCGTGCAATGGCCTGGTAGTTGAAACCCTGAGGCACCTGTGCGGTGCAGGGGGAAAGGCAAAAAGTAAGTAGTAAGAAGTAAGTAGTAAGAAGTAAGGAGAAGAGTTTCGTTTTCATGAGAAGTAAAGCTTAAAAGGAGCAACGGCGCAGGGGCAAAAATGCAAAATAGCCTGCCCTCCTGCGACAGACGCCTGGTTAATAATTGAAAACAAATATATGCCGAAAAAACGAATCCCGGAATAATTAAACAACAATAAAATCCTACTTAATAAATGTTGTTGTGTGCAGGTCTTTAATTCTTTATCACTTTAAATGATCGCCTTCTCTGTCCTGCTACCTGGAACAGATAGATGCCTTTTTCAAACTTGCTGATTTCTATAAAATTTTCCTCGCTGTTCAGCTTGCCGGAAAGAACTTGCCGCCCTGCCATGTCTGTTATGAAATAGGGAGAGCTCTGAAAGCCGCTGTTTGTTTTAACCGTTATGAAATCACCGGCCGGATTTGGATAGACAGAAATATTTATCTGTGATTGATTCTCTTTTATTCCGGTTGAAATACTGACGATGATTATACCTTTCATTCCTAATGATGCGTGAGGTTGGCATACATACCAGTGTGTGCCGACTGTAAGCTTAGCAGGTAAAACAGTTCCGCCTCCGAATGCAACGGAAAAACCACCGGAGAGAGGTGTGTTGCCATTGGCATCCCATGTGGTCTGACTTACTTCTACCGCATTGTGCATGGATTCAAGCACAAAACTTACATCGTCGCCGGAAATAATGGTTATGGTTGATGGAGTAAATGTAAACCCCGAGTTTTGTATTGTCCAGGTTGTGCAAAAAGCTGCGGTTCCCAATGAAACCAGGAAAAGTGAAATAATTAATTTTTTCATTCTTTATAATTTTATAACCCTGATCATGCGCTCTTGTTTCTTTCGCAATCAAAGTTACATTAAAAGAAAGCCCAGGGCAAATTTATTTTATTACACGCGGCTAAGCGCCCTCCCGGCAGGAGTAAAATGACAGTATCTCCGGGTATGGCTGTACCTGTGATAAGGGGCAGAAGAATGGCGTTTATATATATGGCATATCTTGTTTTTTTTCGGTAATTTTATGCCTAAATCTCCCGGTTATGAAAAGGACTATTCTGTTTTCCGGCCTTATCTTCATCCTGCTGACATCCTGCGGCACCCATGAGGTGCAAAAATCTCACCTGCTTGAGTACCGGAATAACGGCATATACAACTCAACCCAGGGATACGCAGTTAAATACACCGCGTATAAGAACTCAGTTAAAAAAAGTTATATCTGGAATATCTATGGGAGCGGCGGCGACTCCATCTCAATGTGGGTCCCCGATACTTCTTTAGTTAAAAACACCTACACATACCCCGCTTTTTCGGTCAGGTTCAGGACCAGCGACTCCCGGATATACCATGCAACGTCAGGGGAATTCCGTTTGCTGGGTCTCCAGGTTCCTGATCTTGTAGGTGATTTCCATTTCAAGCTTAAGAATGTCGCCAATTCCAACGACTCCTTAACGATCACTGAAGGATATTTCACGATCTACCTTCAGTACCAGGACTCTCTTCTTGCAAAATAACCAGATTAGGCTTAACCTGTTCAAAAGCCGGCTTAATCAAAGACCAAGCCACCTGGACGGGTAATGGAGCAATGTCGTCATGGTGCTTTTGCAATTGTACCGCTTCTTCATGAATTCTATCGTTGGAAATATCTCTCCAAGAATATAGAGCGCCTTCCGGTGTATCCCTTTTACCTCCCCGAGGTTGTACCTGTATTTCTGTCCTTTGCCGGGAGGCGGGTTATCCTTCGGGTTTTTCAGGAAGAAAACGAATCTGTTTATTGAATCGGGATGGTACCATTTGTCAATAAATTCGTTTATCCAGCCGGGGAACGAGATGCCCCAGAGGTCTCTCAGCGGCTCAAGCCTCCATGCAAGTATCTGCGACATGTCTGCCTGGTTGGCATATGTAAGCAGGTCATAGTCCAGAAGCTCATCGCCGTATTTTTCAATCAGCACTGCCAGGTCCGTATATAGCCTGAGTTGCGATTCATTGTTCATCTCATGAAGATACAGGTGCTTTACCAGGTAGAGGAAGAAGATCTGAGCATCCGGCACGAAACATTTTTCACCGCTCACCTCTATTTCAATGCTGGTGTCGTAGAGCATTCTTGTCAGCACGTTTTTTCCGGCTCCGAAGAGTTCATGATGAAGTTCAACGGCAAACCCGTTCTTGATAAGTGTCGGCAGATGCTTGCCGATGTCGGCAATTATAGGTTTGTGAAATACCGATTTTACAGGGAGTGATTCAAATCCGTTCTTCATGAGCAGCTTTCGGGCCTTCATGCAGTTGTCCCTGCTTACCAGGACATCGACATCGGTCATCTGCCTCAGCCCGCAGTTTCCATATACCGTAAGCTCCAGGGCAAGACCCTTCAGCAGTATGGTCTTGATGTTCTCACGGTTTAGGATCCTGAGCACTTCTCCCATTGACACGGCATTTCCTGCGTTCCTGCTGATGGTCACCATTATTGCATTCCTGAGCTTTCCTGTGACTTCGTCCGGCAAAAGATCCAGGAACCCGAGCTTTTCGAGGTTATGATAGACCAAAGCAGCCACACCATGGGCGTTTGCCATTGTAAAAAAATAATTCCAGTCAGTCACAGTCTCGGCCAGAGCGGAAAGCATGACCTTCAGCTCCACACCGAAAGAGAGGCGGCACAGCCCGAGAAGAAGTATCTCTTCATCCCTGATGTTCAGATCGCTTTTCATTTATCAAACCTGCCGGTCTGTTTGGTATACATGCTGAAGTATATCCCTTTTTTCTTCATAAGCTCTTCATGGGTGCCGCTCTCTGCAACGGCTCCTTTGTCAAGTACGATGATCCTGTCGGCCAGGCTTACATTTGTAAACCTGTGGCTTATCAGGATTGATGTCCTCCCCTTTACAATCTCCCTGAAACGGCTAAAGATATCATATTCCGTATCGGCATCAAGGGAGCTTGACGGTTCATCGAGGATAAGCAGCGGGGCATCTCTGAAAAGAGCTCTTGAAAGAGCCAGCTTCTGCCACTCGCCCCAGCTCAGCTCACGGCTATCGTCGAACAGGTTGCCGATGGCTGTAGAATAACCGTCGGGCAGATTATTTATAAGATCATGAACTCCTGCGGCGCGTGCGGCAGATTTTACTTTTTCGTCCGGATTTTCTTCATCGATATTACCAAGTCTGATATTCTCCCCGGCCTCAAGGTTGTAAAGCATAAAATCCTGGAATACTACCGATATCAGCTTCCTGTATTTTTCAGGATCCATGTTCCGGATGTCGGCACCATCGAGCTTAACCGATCCTGAATCAGGATCATAAAGCCTGCAGATGAGCCTTGCCAGCGTGCTCTTCCCGGCTCCGTTGGGTCCGACAAGAGCTATGATCTCTCCCTTCATTACCCTGAAGGTTACATTTTTGATCGTAGTTTCGGCGTTGCCGGGGTATTTGAAAGAGAGATTATCAACTTCTATGGATTTATTTAATCCCGTTGATACTATCTCGGGCGGAACTGCAACAATATTTTCCTTCAGGTTAAGGAATTCAAATGTATCGCCTATGAACAGTGAATCCTCATACAGTCCGCCGACTGATCCCAGAAGCTCTTTTATATATACCATTCCCTGCCTGAACGCCAGCAGTAACATTGCCATCTGGCCCAGCGTGATTTTCCCGAATATCGTTTCCCTGGCGACAAACATAATCGTGATGAGTACGGCAGCCGCTTTGAAAAGATCCGAGATAAGTTCAATGAGCGTTCTTTTTTTGATGATCCGGAGTTCATCCTTCTTTGTCTTGAGGAAGGATTTTTTAAAGAGCGATATGAAATATTCCCCGAGTCCGAAAAGCCTTACCTCCCTCGAGGGGCGGTCGCCGGTCAGAAGCCAGTTGAAGTAGGCTGTTTTTCTTGCTTCAGGAGTCTGTTCCCTCTGGAAGTTGTACAGAACGTCGGCATAGTAGAACCTCAGCCATACTCCCGGGACATTCACAACAATCAGCAGAAGCGCCAGCTTCCAGCTAAGTGATGTCAGCAATCCGGCCATCAGAATAAGGGAAAGGAGCCCCCTGAGAACAGAGACCAGGTTGTTAAGTATGCTGTTGGGCCTCCACGGCGCCTCTCTTGCCGCCCTGGTAAGGATGTCAAAATATTCGGGACGCTCGAAATTGATCAGGTCAAGCCTGATGGCTTTTGAGTGAAGAAGACCGTACATAAAGGTTTCCAGCTTCAGCGATTGTTTTTTGCGGACGAAGTTGGAGATGTCGGAGGACGCCTCATCGAGAAACCATATTATAACGACTGCAATGATGGGCCAAAGGATATTCATGATTGGCTGTCCCGGCCTTGCCGATACTGCTGCCGTTATGCCGTCGATCAGACTCTTTAAGAGCCAGAGCAGCAGAAGCGGCAGGAAGCTTCGCAGTACTGAAATTACAATATTCACAAATGTCCAGCCCGGAGCCGACTGCCAGACCAGCTTTATGGATTCACGGAAATATTTAATTTTTTCTTTCATCTGGTCATGCAATATAATTATTGATTTTCAATAATTATTTAGATACAATTTTTTTAAAACACCCCAACCCCAAACTTCCCCTTTTTTATCATTTACCCCCATCCCGGCCTTCCCCCGTGGGGGAAGGAGTTCGTTTAGTCTTTGCCCCCTTGGGGGAAATAAGAAAGGGGGTAAAGAAGAACAGCAATTCATTAAAGAACTTTCAGCGATCTGGTTATCCTCTTCCATTTAAAAATAAGCCATACCCTGAACCTGTTATAAAAATAACGAGGTTTTCTCATAAGCTTACTCCCTTCCCTCTTTTTTCCTTTTGCATCTTCGATTATTAACACTCTCCCTGCGATCTGTTCCCTGCTTAAAGGCTGGTCCTCCTGAAGGCAGCTGTCACCCCTGGTGATATAATGTATCTCGCTTCCATTCTTTATAATTGAAGTTAGCCGGTGGAGCACGAACCCTGATTCTCTTTTCCATGCCACAATTTCTCCCGGAATAAGTGTGACGCTATCATTGACCGGTCCCAGAAGCACCGTTGATCCGGGCCTGATAAAAGGATACATGCTGTAGCCTTCTGCTTTTGCCCTGATAGTTTTCCCTTCCGCCAGGAGAGAGAAACCGATCTCCTTCAGGATGGTATATGTATTGTTCTCACTATTCATTTTCGAGGATATGATCGATTACGCTCATGTCGGGTCTAAAAAGAAGTCTGGCAGCCGGGATGGATTTGCACATTATTGATACAGACCCGAGCAGCCGTGCCACGATTTCCGGGTCCCAGTTGTGCTGAATGCAGTTTGCCATAATAAGGCTCACCGCTGCAGCGCCGCTAAGAGGTATGATCTCATTTGTCTTTCCGTGACCGATAAGAAATATTTTATTGAGGAGCGATTCGGAGGGTTCATCATTATTGTATACAGGTGTGTTGTACATCTTATACCCATTGCCGTTGCTTCTGATTATAAGTCTGTCGTCGTGGATAACTTTCGCACCTGCATTATCCCATAGCTTCGCCATGGTGCTCTTCCCTTTTCCTGAGATACCGCTGAAAAGATACCCGCGGCCTGAGTGGTTTATGCCTGAGGCATGAATAAGAATGTCGCCTTTAATTAAAGTGAGGTAATAAAGGATCAGCCCGTCGAGAGGAT
The DNA here is from genome assembly GCA_003157055.1 of Bacteroidales bacterium. Lineage (GTDB taxonomy): Bacteria > Bacteroidota > Bacteroidia > Bacteroidales > VadinHA17 > LD21. The sequence continues at coordinate 6,340 of PMIG01000201.1, forward strand.
ATTCCATAGGGTCGGTACCGGTGCCGGCACCATCGATCCAGAGATCCCATTCCGGTGAAGAAAGCGAATATTTAAGAACTCCCCTTTTCCTGAATGATGAAAGCGGAAAGATTGTTTTTATAAAAAGGTCATTATGATGCTTGTGAATGCTCCAGAACCTGTCGCGTTTTTTTTCCGCTACGCCGTTGATCTCTTCAACATAAGGAGCATTGAAAACCATTTTTGCCCCATGGGGAAGTAAATATTTTCCTTTATGAACGCTCACCACGACATCAGGATAGCCGTCGTTGCAGATATTCCTGAGGAACCTTTCTGAAGGAACAAGGTCAGGGTCTCCGTCTGAGCTCTCAAACCTGATAATGTATCCGGCAATATTTAGGCTGTAACTCTTCATTGATCATTTATTCTTCGTGTTTTATTTATTTACCCCCTTCCCAACCTTCCCCCATGGGGGAAGGAGTTTATCTTCATCTTTTCCCCCTTGGGGGAAATAAGAAAGGGGGTGAATTTTATCAATAAAACGTATTAAAAATTGTTTTATAACAAAATCTAATCATTAACAATCAGGTATTTTTTCATATCTGAAATGAATGAAAAAACATCATCCGCGGCTGTTTTTTCGTCAGTCTCATACTCTTCCACAAGAGCTTCGATCAGTTCTTTCACACAACGAATCCCATCGATATGTTCCCAAATAAAAGCCCCGGTTTCGTTCAGGGTATATACACTGTTCATGTCGGCAATGTTGTTTGCGACAGGAACAAGCACATATTCATTTCCTGTTTTCCTGGTTACGATAGAATTCGATTTAGAGACAACTGTTTTAAGATCAACCATTGGCCCTCAGTCTTTTATTCAATTCTTTGTTTTTTTCAGGTCAATTACAGCATTTACCAGGTAAATATATTCAGCACAAATGTCTATCACATATTCATTTTCACCCCACAGGAAAGGCCATTTTTCCATATGCTCAGGGAAGTCGGGCTTCAGTATCAATATCCCGGGCACAACGCCTCCGGCAATAAAGGTGAAATCTGCCCTGTTATTACCATAAGCCATTTCAGCTGAATGCGTTCCAACTCCCGAAACAAATGAAATATCTGATCCCGGATGACATCCATAAATATAAGCTATTCCTCTCTCTGCGTATTCCGGTCCTATTATTTCCGGGAATGATTTATGCAAGAGATAATTGGTTATAGCCCAGCTTATCACTTCTTCATCTCCACCCCATCCTCGTGCCGATATTGATACACCGAACGGGTTTTTCTTTAACAGGTCGTCATTGGCGGTTTTGTATTTCCTGACATAGGGAGCAAGCTGGTCCTTAAATACTTTGTCCATATATGGAACAGCAGTGACTCCAAGCCTCATATAAAAGATGTAGTTTTTTTCCATCGCTGGCCATAACAATTCTTTAAACCTGTCGGTATACCTCGATTCCTTTGTTGAGATATATAATTGGAGGGCAGCTTCTATTTCGCCGGTGCCGGGAAAAATGGAATCTTGTATATCCGGCCGGGACGGCTGATTATGTTCATCTGTCCATATTTTCTTTGCAGTTGCCAGGCACTCTTCAGCAAGGCTGTCATTGTATCCCTTAAGGGCGCGGCTTGCGCCTGCAAGAGATACAAGCGAGCCATAATTGGTCTGTGATGATTTGTTTGTAAACACCCACCTGTCATCTTTTTTCCCGCTGAATTTACCATCTGATTCATACTCCTTAAGGTTGGGATTATAAATCAGGTTATCGGTTATGTTAACTGCATCACCCAGGTGATGATATTGGTGCAATTTTGGTTCGATGATTGTTGTAATTGCACGTCCAAATGCGCGCTGCTGGGCAATAAGGTAAAGCGTTCCATGCTCAATCTGCTGAAGGATATCAGGCTTTCCATCGGGATGATGAATTTCTACAAACCTTTGTCCCTGGTTAATAAGTGTCTCATCGCGGTTGATGCTGAAGTGTTCCCATGAATCAACGAGATCCGATATGGCAATGCAATGCGATTCGGTACGGAGATCATAATCTCCTGCATCAAACCATCCGCCAACGTTCATGCCTGGTATATGTTCCAGAGGTTTATACTTAGTTTCCGTGGTGTCTCCCATTCTGAAGTCGTCGAAATGCTGATGATTGATAGGTGCCTGCAGGGCATCGTCGAGATGAGCAGCTCCGTGCCAGACTCGGTAAGCTTCGTTGACAAACATATGGTCCATCTGCACCGGGAACCACACATCGAGTGTCTGTTGCCATGCATTATCAAATACGTTCTCACCGATCTGGAAAGGAACCGTTTTCTGGTTGCCGTACTTAAGAATATATATGCCCGGAGTCTTCACAGAAGAGAAATCAAACCTGGCATAATTGTAACGAAGATATGTTCCCCAGGTTTTTACTTCGTTGCTGAATTGTTCAATCCACTCACCGCTGTCTGTGAGCCTAAGCACGGAAGCCTTCTGAAGCGGTTTCTCATTTTTATCCATTTCGATAACAGCAATTTTCTCCTGATCAGGGTAATAGCCGACTTGGGAATGAGCGATCATCGGAGGCCTTGTCCAGTTTGGGATTATGTTCGGAGTAAGAGTCCATTCAACAACCTTGCCTGTCTGATTTGATGGAATAATTGTCCGGACTACATACCAGCCGTTCTGGGCAACAGTCCTGCCATCGAGAAGCATCAGGGTTCCGTTTGAAGTTTGAATAGTGATCCGTCTTTCGGGATCCTCGGGTGCCAAAATAAGATTTTTACCTTCAGCTATAGGCTTTGGTTCCACATATTCTGCCCGGCCGTGATCGTCAAAGGTCGAAAAACCAGAGAACTGAGTTATCTGAGTTGCTATTGGTTTTACATCCATCGAGCTTGCAGGGTAAAGAGGGAACAAACCCGAAATATTATCCATCAGGTATGTTTTCCCGAAATATTCTGATGGCAGGAATTCGATATTGAATCCAGCCCTTCCTGCAAGCTTTTCGGGAAGAGGCTTATCGAGCGTAACCGTGATCACAACACTGCTTCCCTTAGGTTTGACGTTTACATGAGAGATAAAATCGAAATCTGCATATCGCAGTGTAACATCTATGCTGTTGTCTTCCCTGTTGACTTTTCGTTCTGTAACAACAGGTATCTGGTCCCACTGTTCTGGAGTAGGCTTTAATCTTACAGCGCCTCCTGTGGCTGTTCTCACACCATGATGGATCAAAAGTATGCCGGCTGTTTTTTCGTCGAAAAACATGCCGTTATATTGATTTTCAAAAACAAGGACATTAAAACCACGCATTTCAAAATAATCCTTGTCATTAAGCTTAAGTCCGTTCTCCTGTGAGAAGCAGGGCTTAACGAAAGTAAGGATCAGGATGAAAGCAAAAAAGACAGCTCTTTGTGTGATAGCTAAATTCTTCAAATATGAATTTTCTCTCATTTTCTTATTATGTGTTAATAATTGATGTATTTGATTTTAGCAGGCTTAACACGTTAAGTTCCTGACATCGTGCTTATCCCTGGTCAAAAGAAAGTCATTTTGTCAAATATAATACTTTTATCGTTCAATACCTTACCTTTGTAAAAACCTAAATTTATGAGCAATAAGGGAAGGGGAAAGAAGAATTCCGGCTCTTCAAATGAATCAACAGCCAGCCGGATAAAGGATATTTTATCAGAGAACCCACAGCAGAGTTTTAACTACAAGCAGATAGCAAAACGCCTCAATTTAAGTGATGCTTCAGAGAAGAAAGCGATAACCGAGATACTAAGGGATCTTACAAAAAAGGGAGTTATCAAAGAAGTATACCAGGGAAAATACATAATAAAGGAGAGCCGCGGTTATATTACCGGAACAGTCGATCTGACCCGCATGGGATATGGCTTTATTTCGACTGACGACCTCGAGGATGATGTTTTCGTCTCAGCCAATAATCTCCATACCGCGCTTCACGGCGACACTGTAAAGGTTCTGCTCTTTGCAAAGCGGAAGGGGGCGAGACCCGAAGGTGAGGTTGTTGAGATAATTGAAAGATGGCGCACCTCATTTGTAGGCACCATAGAGCTCATGCCTAATTTTGCATTCCTCATTCCCGATAACAAGAACATGCCANNAAAGTTGTTGACTGGGATCCTAAATCCAAGAACCCTGTTGCCGAGATAATTAATGTACTTGGATTGCCGGGAGAGAATGATACGGAGATGCATGCCATACTTGCAGAATTCGAGCTGCCGTACCATTTTACCGAAGAGGTAGAGGCCGATGCTGAAAAGATTCCTGCAGCAATCACACCGGAAGATATAAAAGCGAGACGCGATATGCGCGGTGTCCCCACGTTCACTATCGACCCGGAGGATGCGAAGGATTTTGACGACGCTCTTTCTTTAAAGCAGCTTGCAAACGGTAACTGGGAAGTCGGTATTCATATTGCCGATGTTACACATTATGTAAAGCCAGGTTCTCTCCTGGAAGATGAAGCAAAGCAGCGCGCAACATCCATTTACCTTGTCGACAGGGTGGTGCCCATGCTCCCCGAAAGGCTTTCGAACCATATCTGCTCTCTCAACCAGGGCGAGGATAAGCTTACTTATTCAGCAATTTTTGAGCTTAATGAAAAATCGGAAATAATTAATGAATGGTTTGGCCGTACCATAATAAACTCCGACAAGCGCTTTTCATATAAGGAAGCCCAGAAGGTTATCGATACCGGCGATGGTGACATGAAGGACGAGGTGGCGGTTCTCCACAGGCTAGCACAGCAGCTCCGTACAAAAAGATTTTCGGCAGGTGCTTTCTCTTTCGAAAAGGTTGAAGTGAAATTCGACCTTGATGAGAAAGGCAAGCCTACCGGTATTAAATTCCGCGAGATGGGCACATCCAATCAGCTCGTCGAGGAGTTTATGCTTCTTGCAAACAAGCGTGTTGCAGAATATGTGGGGAAAATCCGCAAAGGAAAGACATTCGTCTACAGGATACACGATAAGCCTGATCCGGAGAAGATCAGCAACTTCAGCCATTTTATTAAGAAGTTTGGGTATAAGCTTTCCGAAGACGACAAGACTCCGCTGCCAAAGGCAATGAACAGGCTTCTCCATGAGGTTGAAGGGAAAAAAGAACAGAACATTATCGAGACTCTTGCCCTGAGGTCAATGGCTAAGGCAATCTATTCGACCGAAAATATCGGGCATTATGGTCTTGCATTCAGGTATTATACTCATTTCACGTCACCCATCAGGCGTTATCCCGACATGATGGTTCACCGTCTTCTGACAATGTATCTCGATAAGGAGAATCCGGGAGGAAAAGACAAATATGAAAAGCTGTGTGACCATTCTTCGAAAATGGAAAGACTTGCTACGGAAGCGGAAAGAGCTTCAATCAAGTATAAGCAGGTCGAGTTTATGAGCGATAAAATAGGAAAGCAGTTTGAAGGTGTGATTTCAGGAGTTACCGAATGGGGAATATATGTTGAAATAATTGAAAATCAATGCGAAGGAATGATACACATTCGCGAACTTGCTGATGATTTTTATGAATATGACGTGGAGAACTATTGCATTAAGGGACGACATACCGGGAAGGAATATATGCTGGGCGATCGCATTAATGTCGAAGTTGTGAAAGCCGATCTTCAAAAGAAGCAGCTGGATTACAGACTGGCATGAGATTTTTTACCTCATCCCCC
>PMIG01000261.1 GCA_003157055.1 Bacteroidales bacterium
ATTTACAGTCTGCCCCAGTTGGCCACTTTGGTATCTCCCCTCTTGAAACTGAGTTAACTTCTAAGGCACACATTCTCAACTCTTTCAAGAGCCGATGAAGGGATTCGAACCCCCGACCTGCAGATTACAAATCAGCTGCTCTGGCCAACTGAGCTACATCGGCAATTTAAAGAACGCACCGTAAGGGCATATTTCACCCTAAAAAACGGTGTGCAAATGTATGAATATATATTTTATTATTCAAAAAAATTCAAAATAATTTTATAAACATGTTTTTCAGGCACCTCTCTTCTTTTGTTTATGCCTGGTAATCTGCTTTTTAAGAGCTTCAATCGCTTCATCTGTTGCCTCCTCAAAAGTCTTGCTCTGTTTCTTTGCGAATAAGGGTCCACCAGATAGATCCAGCTTGATTTCGCTGATTTTGTTCTCATGATCCTCATCTTTGTCAAGCCTCAGAAATACCTCGGCATTAACAATATCCTCACCGTACTGGGTAAGCTTATCCAGTTTCTGATGAACAAAGTCGATTAGCCTTTTGTCGGCATCAAATCTCACTGAATGAATCTGAATGTTCATAGTAGTACCTCCTGATTATTTGTTTAATATTTAAGCCCGTGGATGGGCCTGTTTATATATTTTCTTTAACTTTTCAAATGTATTATGCGTATATATCTGAGTAGCTGAGAGATTTGCATGCCCAAGGAACTCTTTGATCACGTTCAGGTCAGCCCCCCTGTTAAGCATATGCGTAGCAAATGTATGTCTCAGAACATGCGGGCTTTTCTTTTCGATTGTCGTAAAAATAGAGAGGTAACCAGTTACTACGTTATAAACATATTTGTCATATAACTTGTTCCCTTTGTCAGTAATAAAAAACCAATCTGAACTGACACCTTTCGCATTCTCATTTCTCATCCTCAGATATTCGTCCAACTTCTCAGTAAATGGCTTGGTGAGCGGGATAATCCGCTGTTTATTTCTCTTTCCGGTAACCTTTACCTGACCGCTGGGCAGATCAACATCCGGTATCCTGAGACCGATAAGTTCAGCCCTTCTCATACCAGTCATGTAGAGCATCTCTACTATCGTACGGTTCCTCATTCCAGTGAAATCTGATCCAAAATTATTGCCGTCAAGAAGATTGTCAAGGGATTGTTCGCTTACAAACACAGGCAGGCTTTTTTTACGTTTCGGAAGCGCTACCTTTTCAAGCGGATCGCCTTTGATTGCCCCCTCTTTTCTCAGGTATCTGAAAAATACACGCAGGCATGATATTTTCCTGTGAACGCTTACCGGCTTTATACCGCCATCCATGAGACTTACAATCCATGCTCTTATATGATGAGACGTCAACTCACCCGGATCTGACGGCATACCATTTTCTGATAGATAGGAAAAAAACTGATCCAGGTCGTTCTGATATGACCGGATAGTATGCGGTGAATACCGCTTCTCAATCTGTAGATATTGTAAGAACGATTCCTTAAAAGCCATGAAGGAACCCCCTGACTATTATGTTAAAAAATGAATTGTCAGAAAGAGAAGGCTACTCTTCGTCTTCCTGCAGCTTCTGAACGTACATTGCCTTCTTGATTTCCTCCCTCCGGCGAACTGAAGGCTTGATAAAAGCCTGGCGTGACCTTAACTCGCGGATCACTCCCGTCTTTTCAAATTTCCTCTTGAACTTCTTTAAAGCTCTTTCAATATTCTCGCCTTCTTTTAATGGTACAATAATCATATTGAAATTCTGTTTAAAACGAGGCGCAAAGATAGAAATAGAAAAATTCTTTCCAAAACATTTAAGGGAATAAATTATCCATATTGCTTAATTTTTGATATTTAACTGGCTATTATTGTTATATAACCACAGAATTTGCAATTATTAAAGATATACATTCCTGACCAGGTATCAAAATAGAGAATGTTAAATTCTGGCTACAAAATGCCATTGAATACTCAGCTTTCTGCTCCATGGAAAGATCACTTTCCAAATTCCATATAAGCCCTGACCTTCCCTGCTTTCTCAGGTGTTAAGATTTTTTCTTTTATAAGTTCATCGAGGCTCAAAATTCTGCCTTGCAGTTCCCTGAATTTGAGGATTGCAGTAACATCATATTTTCCCAGGTATGGCAACCTGATAAGACGTTTATAATCAGTTGTGTTAAGGTCAATCTTCTCAACAAGCGAGGAATCTGCCCTCACTCTTTTGGAGATAATATTAAATGTCGAATCTGAGAGTCCATACACTTCCCTGAGCTGACCGGCAGTTGCAAATCCTCCGAGCAGATTCCTGTATTTAATTATCCTTCTGGCCAATATAGGTCCAATCCCGGGCAAACCCTCCAGGGCTGCTGAATCACAGGTATTAAGTTCCAATATCTGCCTCTTTCTGGCAGGCAGATTATGATTGAATGACTGCCTGACACCATTCACATTTTTCCTGACATGGATAGAATCATCAGGGGGCAAGACTGATTCAAGATTTATGATCTCGGGTTCCTGCCTGGGTTGAGGAACCACATACCTGGCACTTAATACTGCCACTATCAGTATAATCAGGACAAAAGAAGCCCTCCGTTCCCTGCGGTTATAGCCAAACCAATTCCTGAGCGGTTCAAAAGATAAAGGTTTCATAAAAATAGCAACGAGACAACTGCAATTTACGAATTACCCTGAATATTTTAGGAAAAGGAGGAGTATTTTTTCGCATGTTATGTCAGAACGGGTAACCTATGGCTACAACAATCGCAAAATCATTCCTGAGATTATAAGGTCTGCTCATTATTATCCACTTTGAGCCCGAAGAAATCCATGGATCACGCAGCTTCATCCCCAGGTCGGCTCTCAAAAGTACAAAGCTGAAATCAAACCTGAATCCCATACCAGTACCGACAGCAATATCTTTATAAAATGTGTTTATTTTAAACTGTGAACCAGGACGAGACGGGTCATAATTGTATGACCAGATGTTACCTGCATCGATGAATAACGCGCCTTCAAGCAGCCAGAACAATTTAAACCTGTATTCGGAATTCGCCTCAATTTTGATATCGGCCGTCTGGTTCAGAAATCTTGTGTAAGAAGGTACATATGAACCGGGTCCGAGAGTTCTTACCTGCCATGCCCTTATGCCATTGGCCCCTCCACCGAAGTATTGCTTTTCAAATGGCATGGCCTTTGAGTTGCCATATGGTATCCCAGCCCCTGCAAAGAACCTGTAAACAACCGAGCTCATATCATTGATCTTCGTCGTGTACCTCATATCAATATCGGCCTTGAAATACTGAGCAAACGGCTGACCAAGTATATGATAGCTGCTGTCTGTTTTCTCAGCTCCTGCCAGCTTGCTTACCAGGGCTGGCAGATTCCCTGCCATTTCTGTGTTTACCCTTATAAACCAGTAATTCCTTTTACTTTTTATCTTCTGATTGTTGAAGATGAATGAATAAGTTCCGCCAAGTATCAAAACATCCCGGTAACTATATGCAAGGTAAGACGATGAATCGATTCTTGCCTTGAAAGCAGGATCGATCCGGAGTAATCTTACAAAATTGAGCTGGATAGGATTAACAATATGGGTATTGTAAGCAGTCCCATTCCAGGTATAACCAAAAGTTGCATTGGCTATTGTCCTGTTATAGAATGGCATGTCCTGATAATCATATGCTGCCAGGACAGTCGTCGAGGGATTGTACTTTTTTATAAAGCCTTCGGTCTGAAGGAACGGTACTATGAATTTCGGGAATCTCAGACTGGTCTCTATCCCATATTCCTGCGATCCGCTAAGCGTATCTTTCTGAGTAAGCGCTTCATAGGCACCCTTGAGCTTAAGATCGAATAGCTCGGCTCCATGAAGCAAATTTTTGTTCAGGTAAATAAGGTTGACGGCTCCTCCAAGGCTGCCGGCAGTATTGGTTCCTTCAAGTTCAATTTTAAAAGATTGCTTGCTCAGAAGTGTAAGCTGAATTGTGCAATCAAGAGTAAGGACCGATCCTGCTTCAGCATCCGGTTCAGGAATATCAGTATAGAAAATATTTACCAGCCGGTAGGTCTTTAATGCGAGCAGGTGAGATTGAGATTGTTCTGTATTTGTGAGATTATAATTGGCTCCCGGTTTAAGGTAGAGCGATTGAATAATCAGGTCATACTTGATCTCAGGCCTTTTTTTAGTTGAAATAAAATAATAACCCTTATAAAATACGGTATCAAGACTGTTCAGGTAATTTTCTCCTCCTGAGAGAGCATCCTTAGGAACAAAATCCGGGTAGATATAGATATTCCTTACTTTGTAAATAGAATGGGGAACTTTACGGATAATATTATTTGCGTCTGTTATTGTAAACTCCTTTATATTATAGTAAATATCTACCTGCCTTTTCCCAATTGTACTGTCGACACCGAATGTGATATTATCACCCGAGAAGGAGTAGAATCCCATATCCTTGATATAATGCACAAACCTTGATCTTTCAGCAGTCAGCACGTCCATATCATAAGGTCTTCCTCTTTCAATCATGCAATTGACCGAATCAAAATAAAAGCACTTCCTGATATTTGTGTCTTCAATTTCATAATATAACTTCCTGATCGTATATGGCTCCTTCAGGTCGACGTTGTAAAATACTTTTGTTTTTTGGTTTTCAGTTTCAATAGTCTCCATTACGTGACTGTCGAAGTATCCTTTTGATGCAATATAGGATTGAATCTGCGCTTTTGATTTTTCTGTCGAATACGGATCAAAGATAACAGGCTCTTCGCCTATTTCCCTCAGCCATTTGTGAGGCCATTTATCCTTATTTATATTCGAAAGATTATAAAGGCCGAGGTAAAACTTTGTTCCAAAGATCTTTTTGTTAGGCTTTTGTTTTATATAAGGCAGGAGAGCCTCTTTCTTAATACCTGACTTATTTATTATGATATGGGTCTCATCCAGCAATGTCTCATCTTTTGGAACATATTTAGTCGGATTGCAGGAGGATAAAAATAGAATCGCTAAAATGAAGAAGAAGATTGTCTCCGGGAAAGAAGTATTTTTATTTGAGATATTTTTTTCCAAATTTTGTAAGAAAAGTATTACGCAAATATATTAATAAAAATAGTGAATAAACGACTGATGAAATGATAAGCAGGAATAAAGCAGCCCATATAATTTCCCTTCAGAAAAAGAAGATCAGGAATGAGGAGAAGTTGTTTGTTATTGAAGGTGACAAGATTGTGAGGGAGTTCCTTGAGGCAAAAGTTACTTTTAAAACACTTGTTGCCCTGCCTGAATTTCTGAATTCTCTCACCTTGTTCCACAAGCAGGGAATTGGTGAGATAATACCGGCAACAGAAAATGACCTTAAGAAGATAAGCTCACTGAAAACTCCCCATAATGCCCTGGCAGTCATCAGTATGATTGAACCCATAAGAGATCCGGATGACCTGAAGAAAGAACTCACTATAGCCCTCGATTGTATCCAGGACCCTGGAAACCTTGGAACAATTATCAGGTCCGCTGCCTGGTTCGGAATAAAGAATATTTACTGTTCCGGAGATTGTGCCGACGTTTATAATCCGAAGGTTATTCAGTCAAGCATGGGAGCAATTCTGCATGTAAATGTGACTTATATATCTTTACCAGAATTAATGGAAAGTGCCAGGAATATAAATGTAAAAATTTACGGTGCACTGATTGAGGGAGAATCTATTTATACATATAAGCTCGGATCGTCAGGAATAATATTGCTCGGAAACGAATCAAAAGGCATTTCCGGAGAGCTGTTACCTTTTATAACAGACAGAATAATGATCCCAAAGCTAACATATGAACAGCANNTGGAATTGATTCTCTGAATGTAAGCATGGCCGCTTCTGTAATCCTTTCTGAATTCACAAGAGGAAAGGGTCGTGCCTTTTGATAATTCTAAGAATGCCGGTTTTTAATAAATAAACGGGATGATTATTTTTGTATTCAGCTTATAAATGCTGTACTTCTCGCCAAATGCCTCTTTCAGCAGCTGCTCTTCGACATGAATCCGGTAAATGACTGCAATGCAAACAGGCAAAAAGACGACTGCAAAGGAGATCAGGCTTGCCATTGAAATGGCTTCGCCGGTCATTATCAAAAGCAGTCCCAGATAACTCGGATGCCTTATTATTTTGTACAAGCCGTTTGTTTTCAGTTCATGAGCACTGTTTATTGCCACATCCACAGTAAAAGCTCTCTTTAACTGAATTATTGCCGTCCACCGGATTGCAAATCCGGCAATTATCATAATTATACCCACTGCTGCAATAAAATAATCCGCCATATTCCATCTGGTATATCTGGCATTAATGAATCCAAACGTAAGTCCGGCACAAATTGCCGTCCACATAAATATCAGGGAACCCCTGTCTTTTTGTCTTGCAACTGACTTTCTAACAGAGTGTTTTGTCAGCACAAGGAGTATCTCAGAAATCAAAAACAGAAGCGAGAAAAAGATTGAAATTTTTATCATGAAAGGCATTTCAGTAAAATTTCAGGTAGATTAAGATGTAAGGAAGTCAGTCATTGGTACACATCAATTAACAATTATCATTGGCGTCTCTAAATATAAATCCTAACAAAACTATTCATTATTTAATAATTCGGAAAACTGTATCATTAAACTTCCAATAAATTTATGCAACCCGGATTTTATGCTGATTTGATTTTAGCAGCTATTGCTTCTGCGGCTCTCATCCCATCGACGGCAGAGGATACGATTCCGCCTGCATAACCTGAACCCTCGCCGCATGGATATAAACCTGTGATTTTAACGTGCTCGAGAGTTATCGGGTCCCGTGGGATTCTGACCGGAGAGGAAGTGCGGGATTCCACTGCCACAACAACAGCTTCATTTGTTAGGTATCCTTTCATTAATGATCCGAATAACCGGAATCCGCCCCTGAGTTTTCTTCCAATTGTTCCCGGCAGCCAGCTGTGAAGAGGTGAAGAGGTTACTCCGGGGAAATATGATACTTTTGGCAACGAACCTGATGCAGATCCAGCTACAAAATCTCCAAGTCTCTGAGCAGGAGCTCTCTGCGAATGTCCGCCGTTCTTCCATGCCTCCCTTTCGAGATATTTCTGAAATTCAACGCCTGCAAGTTCCCTGTATTCTGAATATTTTTGAAGATCTTCAGGTCTGATCTCCACCACAATACCTGAATTTGCGTATGGGGAGTTCCTTCCTGAAGGAGACATGCCATTCACTACAATCTCCTCCTGAGAAGTTGCAGATGGAACAATAAAACCACCGGGACACATGCAGAATGAATAAACTCCTCTCCCTTCTATCTGTCTGACAAGATTATAAGATGCAGCTGGAAGGTATTCGCCCCGGGGGTTTCCATGATACTGTATCTGGTCTATCAGATCCTGCGGATGTTCCACCCTGACACCAACTGCAAATGACTTCATTTCAAGGGTCACATTATGCCTCGTGCAGATTTCATAAATATCCCTAGCGGAATGACCTGTTGCAAGAATAACGTAAGGTGATGTAAATATCTCATTGCCTGTTGTTATAACTCCTTTTACCTTATCTCCTTCAATTATAAGATCTGTCACTTTCTTCTCAAGAAGGAATATGCCTCCGGCATCAAGAATGGTTTTTCTGATCTCAGAAATTATTCCCGGAAGTTTATCTGTACCAAGATGAGGGTGAGCTTCATATAGTATATTCTCATTTGCACCATGAAGACAAAGCAGCTCAAGAACCCGTGAATTGTCTCCCTTTTTCTTGGATCTTGTATAAAGTTTCCCGTCAGAGTATGTTCCTGCACCACCTTCTCCAAAGCAATAATTACTATCAGGATCGACAGTCTGTTCCCGGCTTATTTTAGCAATATCTATTTTACGCGATGAAACATTACGTCCTCGTTCAACAATCACAGGCCGGATTCCAAGCTCAATCAGCCTCAATGCCGCAAATAATCCTGCCGGTCCTGCTCCGACAATAATGACCTCTTTCTGTCGCGAAACATCTGTCGGAACATAAGGATTTAATGATGGAGGAGTTTCATTGACTGAAAAGACATCGGCAATAAGATTTACCCTGATATTCTTTTTCCTGGCATCAACTGAACGTTTTATTACCCGGATTGAAGAAATATCTGAGGGAGCCAGTTTTGTTAGAGTACCGCAGATTTTAAGCACAGCCCTTTCGTCGGCTGCTGCCTCGGGATTAAGATTCAGCTGAACTTGTTTTGGCATTTCTATTCAAAATGAAAAGAAAGAACCCATATCTGCGATTTCATCTTCTCAATGGCATTGCGGTATTGCTCATAACCAGCCGGAGCGTCATCGACAATTACATTACGAAGTCCGTTTGACATCTTTAGTTCTACAGATAACTTGAAATAGGTCAGATAAAAGTCAAGCCCCGCTCCCATTTCATAATAAAGATCGGGTCGCTTTATCCTGATATAAACTGGACTGTCAGTAGGAATTAATTCCTTTTTAGCTGCAAGGTCGTAACGATAATTCAGTCCGGTTATCACATATGGTCTGACATTATTGAGCCTGTTACCCTTGTATTTGAGAAGCAGAGGGAATTCAAGGAAAGATGATTCAAGCCGCTGCTGCACATTGTACAGCACCTTGTTTTTATAGTACCGTATGTTTCTCTGACCGAAAGAAACACCGGGTAGAAATCTTATATCAAGGTGGTTTGCAGGGCGTAGGTCGGTAACAATTTGTATATTAATACCGGGATTTAGTCTGGAAACCTCCGGATAAAGTGAATCGACCTTATAATACTGCTGGGAGGGCGTAATATCAAAATCCATCGCATTGAATCCCAGGCTGAAACCAAAATGAAGTAGCTTATCATCATACCATGATTCATTCTTTGGCTTCTGCTTTTGTCCCAACAGATTAAATTGGAACAGGATCAAAATCAGGACAGATAATATAAATGAGAGTCTGTATCTCAATGCTTTTTAGATGGTTTTCCGGTTACAAGTTAATAAACTGCTATAAATTATAATTATTGCGTTTTATAAATTATACCTGTATAAATGCTCGCAATTCCAAGAGTAAGCCTTTCCTGCTTCACTTCAGTGAATCCAGCATTTTTAAGAAGCTCAAGAAATTCTTCATTCTCAGGAAATTTCATGACTGATTCCGGAAGATACCTGTAGGCGCCCTTGTTTTTTGAAAAAATTCTTCCGATGAAAGGCAATATATTAAGGAAGTAGAATTTATAAATTTGTCTGAAAGGGAATACTGAAGGTCTTGAGAATTCAAGTACCATAATGAGACCGCCGCTCCGGAGGACCCTCCCCATTTCGGTCAGGCCCGCAAGCGTATCGGCAAAATTCCTGACTCCGAAGGAAGACATGGCAACATCGAATCTGCTATCCGGGAATAATATTTTTTCAGATTCACCGCAAATGAGAGTTATCTTTTCCGAAAGCCCTTTCTTCTCAATTTTCATCCTGCCTTCGGCCAGCATTTTTTCAGAGATATCGATGCCGGTAATATGCAAAGGCTCAAGCTTAACTGCAGCGATTGCAAGATCCCCGGTGCCTGTCGCAACATCAAGTATATCGGCATGCCGATGAGTTTCAGAAATTACCCTTACTGCTTTTTTTCTCCAAATCCTGTCAACTCCGAATGAAAGGAAATGATTCAGAAAGTCATACCTGGGGGCAATGTCGTCAAACATGGAGCCGACATCAGCTTTCTTATCGCTGAAAAGTGTGGTTTCCTGATTTTCCATTGAAATTGCAAAGATAATAAAATTAATACGGGGCTTCCCCCCTTGAAAGGGGAAGGTTGATAATACCACTAAAAATTAATTCATATTTTTACGCTATTCTAATCTGAAAAACATTATGGGAAAAATTATTATGATAACGGGTGCCACGGCAGGCTTTGGCCGGGCAACAGCAATCAAATTCGCACAAAATGGTTATGATATTATTATAACCGGACGAAGGAAAGAGAGGCTGGATGAGCTCCTAAAAGAGCTTTCAAAGTTTAAGGTAAAAATATTACCCCTCAATTTTGATGTCAGAAAAAAAAGTGATGTTGCTAATGTGATCAATGATCTTCCCGGGGAATGGAAAAATATAGATATCCTGGTCAACAATGCAGGGCTGGCAGCTGGGCTGGATCACATTAATGAAGGAAATACAGATGACTGGGACAGGATGATAGATACCAACGTAAAAGGGCTATTGTATGTAACAAGGGCTGTATCGCCGCTGATGGTGACCAGGAACAAAGGTCATATCTTCAATATAGGTTCCATAGCCGGGAAGTATGCTTACGAAAACGGAAATGTGTATTGCGCTACAAAATCCGCTGTAGATGCACTCACCAGGTCTATGAGAATAGACTTGCTGAAACATAATATAAAGGTCACACAGATTGCTCCGGGAATGGCTGAAACAGAATTCTCTCTTGTCAGGTTTCATGGCGATGAAGAGAAGGCCAGTGCAGTATACAAAGGAATCGATGCATTGACAGCAGGAGATATCGCTGACGCAATTTTTTATTGTGCCACCCTTCCTGCCCATGTCTGCATTAATGATCTGGTAATTACGCCAACCCAGCAGGCGGATGTTTTCTATAATTACAAAAAGGCGTAAAAGAAAGAGTGAGAGAAATGGTGAGGGGGAGAAAGACANNGATAAATAAATAACAAAAACTGATATGTACACATACGAATACTTATTTGATTTTACAAAGAGTGTCTTCCAGAAGATGGGATGCAGCGAGCATGACTCTTATATAATTGCAGAAGTTTTTCTCACAGCTGAAATGAGAGATATTCCATCACACGGAATGATCAGGATAAAAGACTATTATGAGCTATGGAAAGCCGGAAGAATAAATGTAAATCCAAATATCAGGATTGTTCATGAATCCCCGAGTACCGCAGTGGTTGACGGTGATAATGCAGTAGGTATGGTTGCAGCCAGGAAGTCAATGGAAATTGCCATCGGGAAAGCAGAAAAAGCAGGGACTGGATGGGTGGCGGCACGCAACTCAAATCATTTCGGAATAGCTGGATATTATGCAATGATGGCTCTTAAACACGATATGATAGGTATATGCCTTACTAATGCAAATCCTCTGGTGGCACCT
>PMIG01000072.1 GCA_003157055.1 Bacteroidales bacterium
TGCATGCTACGCACGTGGCAATGGTGAAAGGGGTGCAACTTATTTCCTCGATTCACGTGAACATATTGAAGGCTATCATTCACTCAGGTTAATCACCCCTACTGATAACGGCAGTGCAAAGATGAGGTTCTTTCCTGTCTCAGTAAGGCCGGGGGCGACCTACATGGTTTCAGTCTGGGCAAAAACAGATATTGAACAAATACACGATAAAATAAATAACAGCAAACCAAAATACTTCGAAATCTCGATGGGAGATTATGGAATTGCAAGGTTCAGTATGGGAAGTGACTGGCAACAATTTGTAACATTTGTTACAATTCCATATTTCTGCGATATCCCTTCAAAAACCAATCTTATATTGCAAATGCCATCGTCAGGAGTGGGTTGGTTCGACATGCTCCAGGTTTCTGAATGTATTGATATTGAAAAGAGTACAAATCCGGAAATTTGGTTGCCCGGAAAATATTTCTAATTATTTTACCTTTATGATAATCTACAATATGAGAAGATACATCCTCCCTTTCATTTTAGCATCTGTAATAATTCTTTCGGGTTGTGCAGAAAAGAAAGCGAACGTAAACTATAATGGCAATCCTGAACCATTAAAGCAGAATGCGTACATCATGCTGCCATTGGGCTCAGTGAAACCTGCCGGCTGGCTTAAGTCGCAACTGGAAGCACAGGCCTCAGGTCTGACAGGAAATATTGATGATTTCTGGCCCGATCTCAAGAATTCAATGTGGCGCGGCGGAACAGGCGATGCCTGGGAAAGAGGCCCCTACTTCCTTGACGGACTTATACCGCTGGCTTATCTTCTCGACGATGAAAAGCTGAAGGAAAAGGTAAAGACATGGATAGAGCCTATTCTTGCAAGCAGCAGGGACTCAGGATGGTATGGCCCTAAAAAGAACAACGATAGGTGGCCGATGGCAGTAGCAAACAAGGTCCTTATGCAATATTATGAAGCAACCTCAGACAAAAGAGCCCTGGAAGTCCTCAGAAAATATTTCAGATATATTCACGACACGCCTCCCGACTGGCCGGACAGTGAATGGAGAGGAGTCAGGGCTATGGAAAATGCTGTCACTGGTTATTGGCTCTACAGGCAGACGAAGGAATCCTGGATACTGGAAACCATGGAATCGATTCAAAAACATAGTTGCGACTGGACTACATATTATGAGAAATTCCCATGGGATTCTGCCGCGGTGGCAAATAAGAAAATACAGCTTCATTGGAGGGTTGACGGTACGGCGCATGGCGTGAACAACGCAATGGCTATCAAATACCCGGGGCTATGGTTCCAGCAGTCGGGCGATGTCAGATTCAGGAATGCCGTCTTCTCGGGATTACAAAAATATGACAGGAATCACGGACAGGTCGGCGGGAGATTCTCATGCGATGAACACCTTTCAGGAAATTCGCCTGACAGGGGAACTGAACTTTGTTCTGTAGTTGAATACATGTTCTCTCTTGAAGAGCTTTATGAGATTTTCGGTAATAACAGTCTGGCCGACAGGCTTGAACTGCTGACATTTAATGCATTGCCAGGTACGACTACTCCCGATATGTGGGCACATCAGTACGATCAGCAGTCAAACCAGGTGCTGGTATCAGTTGCTAAAAGAGACTGGATATCAAATGGAGATTATTCGAATATTTACGGTCTTATGCCAAACTTTGCCTGCTGCCTTGCCAACATGCACCAGGGATGGCCGAAATTTACTGCAAGTCTCTGGATGGCAACAAACGACAATGGCCTTGCAGCAGTAGCATACAGTCCCTGCATTGTAAGTGCCAGGGTTGGAAAAGGGCAGGATGTATCAATCAGGGAGGAGACCAATTATCCTTTTGACGGAAAAGTAACTTTAAAGATCATAACATCAGGGTCAGTCAAGTTCCCTTTGTGCCTCAGGGTTCCCGGATGGGCTGATACGGTGGTGTTCAACTACAAGGGTAAGACCAAAAACGGCCTTGCAGGATCGACCGTGAGGATCGAGGAGAGATGGAAAGATGGCGACATTGTGACTTTTGATATTCCGATGAAAATAAGATTCGAAACAAGATACAATAATTCACTATCACTCCTTCGTGGACCATTGTACTTTTCACTCAGGATCGATAAAGAATATAAAAGCATAAAGATCAATTATGACAATTTCAGCTACAAGGGAAGTGTGGATTGGGAAATCACTCCAAAGAGTGAATGGAATTATGGGTTACTTATCGATAGTACAAATATATTAAGGGGATTAAAAATTAAAGAAAATCCTGTAAGTAAGTACCCATTTGCTGACCGGGGAGATATGATCTTTTCGTCTGACTCCGGAAAATATTTTACATGGAATCTCGATGCCCCTGTAACTATTACTACCAGGGGTATGAAAATTCCTGAGTGGTTAATGAAGAATAATTCAGCCGATGTTCCACCTTTAAGTCCTGTAAAACCAGAGGGCGATCTTGAAGTAATCACGTTTGTTCCATATGGATGTGCAAGATTGAGAATAACAGAATTTCCTGTGATGGATATTGTCCTTATGGAGGATATTATGAGACCATCTAAATAAAAATTTTAACCGCTAAGCACGCAAAGGGAAGAATTCGCCAAGTACGCAAAGAGATCAATTGGTTTCTTCTTTGCTTCCTTTGCGCAAACCTCTGAGCCCTTTGCGGTAAAATGAAAACTGTTATCAAAGTAAACTTGTTTTGTTTTTTAGCCAGGTCTTCTCTTCCGGGGAAAGATAAGGACTTAGTTTTTCATATACTTCAGAATGATAAGCATTAAGCCAGTCTATCTCCTTTTGATCCATCAAAGAAATGTCAATCAGAGTTTTATCGATGTAGCAAAGTGATACAGTTTCAAATTTAAGGAATTTTCCAAATTCAGTTTCTTCGTCCTTAAAACAGATTAACAGGTTCTCTGTTCTGATGCCATACTCACCCGTTCTGTAAACTGCAGGTTCATCAGAAATCAGCATACCAGCCTGGATAATTGTTTTAGATTCGGTTCCAAATAATGGACTAATACTCTGTGGACCCTCATGTACATTCAGGCAGAAGCCGACACCGTGACCAGTGCCATGACCATAATTCAGGCCTTTCTCCCACAATGCTTTTCTGGCAATAAAATCGAGTTGATATCCTTTGGATCCTTCAGGAAATTTAGCCTGAGCCAGGTTTATCATTCCTTTAAGCACCAGAGAATAATCGAGTTTCTGACGTGCAGATGGTTTCCCAATAGCAATTGTTCTGGTAATATCTGTTGTCCCATCAAGATATTGACCTCCGGAGTCAACGAGCAAAATCCCATTCTTGCCAATAACATAATCTGATTCCACAGATGCGGAATAATGTGGCAATGCACCATGATCATTAAATGCAACAATTGGAGAAAAGCTCGGTCCNNATTTCCACCCTGTTTTTAACCGCTTTTAAGAGGGTAGGTATTGTTACGCCTTCAATAATTGTAATCCCTTTGGGGATAGAATCAAAAAGTTGCGATGAAGTTGTTAATGGATTGAGATGCATGGTAGTATGAAGAGGCAAAACGGACAACATTCCCTCTATTTCCTCATAAGGGAGCATAACTGTATCCAGCCGGTCGAATTCCGACGCCAGCTTCAAAGGGATCTTACTTTCATCAATAAATAATAGTATCTGGGTTAAGTCAATAATTGCATATGATAACAGCAAAGGACTGTACTTAGTATCATTTCCCCTGATATTAAGCAGCCACATAATATCTTCGGGCGAAGTGAGTAATTGATAATCTAAGCCTTTAAGTCTCATTTGTTCTCTGACTTCAGCAATTTTGACTATCCGTTCTTTCCCGCAGAAAGCCGAACTATGATCAAATGCGGTAGAGAGTGGCATTTCGGGACGATCAGTCCAGAGATCTGAAATCAAATCAACAGTTTTATCTATGGAACATTCTTTGTCAAGCAGCAGCTTTGACAATTTCCTTATTCTCTCAACAGAGAATATCCGGCCATCAAGAGCAATCGTGCTACCCTGAGTTATTTTGTTGGTCACCCAGTTTACAAAGTCCTGCGATTCTGCTGAGGATGGTTTTATTAGTACGAAACCCGAGTCTTCCAATTGGCTTTCAGCCTGTAAGTAATATCTCGAGTCGGTCCATAAGCCGGCAAATGATTCAGATATTACAACTGTTCCAGCTGACCCTGAAAATCCTGTAAGCCATTTAATAATCCGCCAATGATCGGGAATATATTCTCCTAGATGAGGATCATTGGAAGGAATGATATAATAATCAATGCCCTTCGCACTCATTGCAGCTCTTAAAAGGGAAAGCTTTTCTGAGAATGAATTCATTTTTATAAACTCTTCACTTCATTTACAAGGTTCTGAAGAGTGCTTTTGGCATCACCAAATAGCATCCTTGTCTTGTCATTAAAGAATAACATATTTTCGATAGCTGCATAGCCTTTACCCATACCACGTTTCATGACAATAATATTTTTAGCATCTCGTGCCTTGATAATGGGCATTCCATAAATAGGGCTTGAAGGGTCATCTTCTGCTGCCGGATTAACGACGTCATTTGCGCCTATCACAACCAGAACATCGGTATTAGGAAGATCTGGATTGATCTCGTCGCTCTCAATCAGTTGTTCATAAGGCACATCGGCTTCGGCAAGCAACACATTCATATGTCCTGGCATGCGTCCGGCAACCGGATGAATAGCATATTTAACCTCCACTCCTTTCTCTTCGAGGAGTTTATCTAATTCGTGACATATATGCTGGGCCTGTGCGACTGCAAGTCCATAACCCGGAACTATAACAACTTTTTTGGAATAACTCAGCAGTACAGCTGCATTGGAAATACTTATTTCTTTTACTGAACCGACAACGTCTGTGTTACTTTTGCCTCCTCCTCCGAATACACCAATTATAACATTCAGCAATGATCTGTTCATTGCCCTGCACATAAGAATGGTCAGAATTGT
>PMIG01000370.1:0-872 GCA_003157055.1 Bacteroidales bacterium
AAGATGAGGATCAGCCAATCCATATACCATCTCCGGTTGCCAAGACACTGTTGGAACTGAATATCGACCTTGAGGTCACCCCTGATGCTGAAGTCCAGATCATTTTTGACCCTAAGGTAGGCGATATAATGAAAGGACATGGTTCTGCAAGAAACCTGACCATTAGCTACGACAAACAGGGAAATCTCAAAATATACGGTGATTATATTATTGAAGACGGAGATTATCTCTTTACCCTTAAGAATCTCCTTAACAAATCGTTCAGCGTCGAGAATGGCGGTAAAATAATTTTTAACGGAGACATTTACAATGCCGGCATTGAAGTTAAGGCGATATACAAAACAAGAGCCTCTCTTTACGAGTTGCTCGGCGATGAAAAATTCAAGGAAAAGATCCCTGTCGAATGCCAGATAAACCTGTCAGGTAAGCTTTTCAACCCTGTCATTAGCCTCGACATATACCTTCCTACTGCTGATGAGTCGACGCGAGCCTATGTAAAAAATGTGATCACATCAGAGGAGGAGTTAAGCCGACAGTTCCTCTACCTGCTCATTATGAACAGCTTTTATTCGGATCTGACTGCCGGATCTTCCGGATTATCATCAACAACAGCCACCGGAACATCGGCAATGGCGGTGACAACTGCCGAAATGGTTTCCAACCAGCTGAGCAACATGCTTTCAAAGATCAACAACGACTTTGCATTAGGCGTCGTATACCGGCCAGGATATAAAGATATCAATTCAAAAGATCTGCAGGTTGCACTTTCAACCCAGATTCTGAACGATAAGGTTCTGATAAACGGCAACTTCGATGTAACAGGATCCGGAGGAACTTCTGCAAATAACGACCAGCTTATCGGTGACTTTGAT
>PMIG01000370.1:884-6017 GCA_003157055.1 Bacteroidales bacterium
CGATATCTTCAATAAAAAGATCAAATCAGCCGGAAAGAAAGAGAATGACCCCGAACCAAAAGCAAAATAAAAAGAGTATTAAAGATTCTCAAACCTGTAAATACTTTTCTGCCATTGTTTTAGTTAATAAAAATCAGACCATTGTTATCAACAGGATATAATAGAATAATGTAAAAATGCGTTTTTTGTTAACTTTGCAGTGACAAAAACAATTGTTGTAAGTTTTATAAATATTGCTCATAATATAAAAACAAACTGATAATTGCAACCTCTCACAAATAAGGATCCGCGAAAACTGCCCCCGGAGAGGGTCGGGGGTTTTGCCGGAACAATACTGATCCATGTGGTTGTTATTGCAATTCTTTTGCTTNNGCCAGCCAGGAAGAAGCTTCTGCGCGTCCGCAGGCCGTATCTGTAAAAAATCCCGTAGAGGAACAACTTCTTGCGCAGAATAAAGAAGAAGCTCCTGCTGTTAAAAAAGTTGATCCGGAGGCTGAAAAGAAGCACCTTGAAAAAATCGAGGCCAATAAAAAGCGCAGGGCAGAACTTGACGCTGAAAGAGTAATAAAGGAACAGGAAGAAATTGAAAAGAAGAAAGTAGAGGCAGAACAGAAACGCCAGACTGATATAATGAACCGTACAAAAAATGCCCTGGCCAATTCCATGAATTCAGGGACAAATTCCACCAGTGAAGGGATAGCCGGCGGCACCGGGAACCAGGGTGTTCCTAACGGCTCGGTTGATTCAAAAAATCATGGAGAGGGAGGTGGAACTGGTAACAGTGGTAGCGATATTTCGTACGCTTTGCAGGGCCGGGGATATCAGAAGCTCCCTCATCCTAAATACGATTATCAGGGGGAAGGCAAGGTGGTGGTTGAAGTAAGCGTCGACAGAAATGGAAAAGTAGTACAGGCGGTTCCCGGTGTAAAAGGTTCGAGCACACTCGATGATTACCTGCTTAAAGTTGCAAAGGATGCTGCAATGGCAGCAACATTCGAAGTTAAACCCGATGCGCCCATGGTTCAGAAGGGAACTATAACCTACACTTTTATCCTGAAGTAGCTATTATCAGCCTTCCCTGGAGAAAAGCTCATTAATAGCCGAATTTAGGCTGTCGATCAGGTTATTATCTTTTATGATATAATCATCGATTCCTTTCCGTGCGAGTTCTAGAACAATCTCACCTTTTTCCTGCCCCGACAGCATTATTACAGGAATCTCAGGCTTGACTTTCTTGATCTCATCAAAAACCTCCATGCCGTTCATTGATACTCCATTCTCATTTAAAAAGAGGTAGTCAAGAATAACAAGGTCAGGGTTTTTATGCAAAGCTGCAAGGCATTCCTCCCCTGATTCAAAGGCCTCCATCAAATAACCCTCAGCAGAAAATCTCTTAACAACCAGCATGTTTATAAACGGATCGTCATCAACAATAAATATTCTTTTCTGATTATTCATTTAAGGGATTTAATAATTCAGTCATGCACAAAGTTAAATAAATTAATACTTTAATCACCAATTATTTTTGGTTCTGAGTTTCTCACATCGCGAACAGAGGAAATGATTTCATCATTTTGACCACTCTCTCTCCCACTCCTGTGATCACCTTTTCATCCTCAATGCTTGAAATAACTTCATCGATGAGATCTACAATCACACCCATATGCTCCTCCTTCATGCCTCGTGTAGTTATTGCCGGTGTGCCGACTCTTAGTCCGGAAGTAAGGAACGGCGATCTGCTGTCGAAGGGCACCATATTCTTGTTAACTGTTATATGAGCCCTGACAAGAGTATTTTCCACCTTCTTTCCTGAGATTTCGGGGAATTTTGCCCTGAGGTCTATCAGCATAAGATGATTGTCAGTTCCGCCGGAAATAACCTTATAACCTTTCTGCATAAAGGCTTCAGCCATAACGGCAGCATTTGATTTTACCCTTTTCTGGTAATCTTTGAATTCCGGATCAAGAGCTTCCCCGAAGGAGACTGCTTTAGAGGCGATGATATGTTCTAGCGGACCGCCCTGTATTCCAGGGAATACAGCAGAATTGATAAGGGTCGACATCATTTTCACTTCTCCCTTTGGCGTGGTGACACCCCATGGGTTGACAAAATCCTTTCCCATAAGTATTATCCCTCCCCGTGGTCCTCTTAAAGTCTTATGAGTGGTGGAAGTCACCACATGGGCATATTTTAACGGATTATTCAGCAACCCTGCAGCGATCAGTCCTGCCGGATGGGCCATATCGACCATAAGAAATGCGCCAACCATATCAGCAATCTTTCTCATCCTTTCGTAATCCCATTCGCGCGAATATGCCGATGCACCGCCAATAATAAGCTTTGGTTTCTCTTTCAGCGCGATTTTCTCCATCATATCATAATCAACCAGGCCGTCCTCTTCCTTTACATTGTAAGCTACGGGATGGTAAAGAATGCCTGATGAGTTTACCGGAGACCCATGAGAAAGATGGCCACCGTGAGCAAGGTTCAGCCCCATGAAGGTATCGCCTGGCTTAAGAAAAGTCATTAACACTGCCATATTTGCCTGTGCACCCGAGTGAGGCTGAACATTTGCATATTCTGCTCCGAAAAGTTGCTTCAGCCTGTCAATGGCCAGCTGTTCTGACTGGTCAACAATTTCACAGCCACCGTAATAGCGGTTCCCGGGGTAACCTTCGGCATATTTATTTGTCATAACCGATCCCATGGCCTCAAGGACTTGCGGACTTACGAAATTTTCGGAAGCAATAAGCTCAATTCCGTTCAGCTGTCTCTGGCGCTCCTGCTCAATAAGGTCAAAAATCAAAGTATCTCTTTTCATAATAAGTAAAATTAAATATCATTTTTCAGGATGGCTGCAGCAGTGGCACTAAACAAGCCAATTACCAGGCTAAGAATGTAAATTAGCTTAACCTGACCAATATCTTCAACACGCGGATGTAAAATCTTCCTGAGAAACCTGTTCGTGAACATAATTATACAAATATAAAAACATTACTAATCTATCTCCTTTTTTTTTATTTAAGTTTGTCGCAATTGCCGCGATCATAAAAATAAATTACTATTACTTGTCAGAGAATGGTCAGTTTTAGCAAATTCACACTTGATAATGGATTAAGGGTCATAGTCCATGAGGACAGATCAACTCCGCTGGTTGCAATCAACCTGCTATACGACGTAGGATCGAAGGACGAAGAACCGTCAGCAACAGGACTGGCCCATTTGTTTGAGCACCTTATGTTCGGAGGCACTTCAGAAATACCTGAATTTGACACTCCTCTTCTGCTCGCCGGAGGTGAAAACAATGCATTCACCAACTCTGACATTACTAATTTCTATATTACTGTCCCGGCTGAAAATATTGAAACCGCCTTATGGCTGGAGTCCGACAGGATGAATTGTCTTGACATCAGTAAAAAAAGCCTTGATGTTCAGAAAAAGGTAGTTGTGGAGGAATTCAACCAGCGTTATCTTAATTATCCATACGGTGATTCAATGCTTTACCTGAGGCCATTGGCATACAAGGTTCATCCCTACCGTTGGCCGACAATTGGAATTGATCCTTCTCATATCAGGAATGTGACTCTCAGTCAGACCAGAGATTTCTTTTATTCTCACTATGCACCCAATAATGCAATACTGGCACTGGCCGGAAAAATAACACCCGTACGGGCAATGAAACTGGCTGAAAAATGGTTTGGTAATATTGAACGCCGGGAAATAACGATCAGAGAGCTGACTGCAGAACCGCAGCAGACGGAAGAGAGGTCCCAGATCGTCGAACGCGACGTGCCTGCATCGGCAATATTCAAGGCATGGCATGTATCAGCTTCAAGGAAAGAGGGCTTTTATGCATGTGACATGATTACAGATGTTCTTGCCGGCGGGGAGTCAGGAAGATTATCAGTCAGGCTCATTAAAAGGAAGAAGCTCTTCAGTGAAATAGATGCATTTATTACGGCAGATATTGATCCTGGACTACTGATCCTCCATGGGAAGCTCATGAAAGAAACTGAAATGGAGGAAGCAAATGATTCTATTAACGAAACAATCGAAGAATTAAAGAATAAATATGTTTCGGCCAAAGAGATGGAAAAGGTCAAAAACAAATATGAGTCATCAGTTATTTACGGCAATACAAGCATCCTGAATAAGGCAATGAATCTCGCATATTTTGAGCTTCTTGGCAACCCGAATCTGATAAATGAAGAGGCATACCTTTACCGCGAGGTTGATAAAAAAAGAGTAATGGATGTGGCGCATAAATACCTGAACCGATCAAACTGCAGCACGCTTTATTACAAATCAACGAGAAAAGAGCGATGAGCGATATGAGACAAATGAAAAAACCTCTTATAAAGCAGGTCGACCCGGGAAAAATCACTGAACCTTCACTTATCTTCCTGAAGAACGGTATCCCTGTATACATTACAGATTCGGGGACTGAAGATATTGAAAGGATTGAGTTCTCGTTCGATGCCGGGAATATACATGAAAAGAGACCACTTCTTGCATCTACGACAAACCTGATGCTGATTGAAGGGACTGAGAAATATAAATCAACTCTCATCAACAGGCTGCTTGATACCTGGAGCGCATTTTTTCATCCGTATGTCGAAAGAGATCGGGCTGGCTTTGTAATATATTTTCTGAACAGGCATATCGAGAAAATCCTCGNNGAAAAAGATAAGGTTTACCGTCTTGCAGCAGAACAGTTTTTTGAATCTCTTTTTGGTGATCAGCATCCTTACGGAAGGCAAACGCTTCCTGATGATTTCAGAAACATGGACCGGGACCTTCTGAGGGATTTCCATGGATTATATTACAGTCCTGAAAAAATGGCAATTTTTGTTTCCGGGAAGGTACATAAGGATATCCATCTCCTGCTGAATAAATATTTTGGCGAAATTACCATCCAGCCTGCCATAGCCAATGAGTTTTCAGGTTTTCCGGTAGGGCAGAAAAAAAAGGTCGTACATATAGAAAAGAAGGGTGCATTGCAGAGTGCAATAAGAATCGGAGCGCCTACGATAAACAAACGGCATGCAGACTACTTTGGATTAAAGGTACTTAATGTGATTCTCGGTGGGTATTTCGGTTCGCGGCTTATGAAAAATTTAAGGGAAGAAAAGG
>PMIG01000081.1:0-2364 GCA_003157055.1 Bacteroidales bacterium
CGACAACCTTCAGGAGGCCAGAAAAGTTCTCGTTCGTGAGTTTGGAGGAACTCTGTTCACAATTGCAAAAGATGTTAAGTTCCAGCTGGAATTCAATCCGTCAATGGTCGAATCCTACAGGCTTATCGGTTATGAAAACAGACTGCTTAACGATGAGGATTTCAACAACGACACTAAAGATGCAGGTGAAATGGGTTCAGGCCACATGGTAACTGCTCTATATGAGATCGTACCTAATGGTTCCGGCGAAAGTTTGCCGTCAATCGATCCTCTGAAATATCAGTCTCCAAAAGTAAGCCGTGAGGAAACTTATTCTGATGAAATGCTGACAATAAAAGTCAGGTACAAGAAACCAGACGGCAATACCAGCATGCTTCTTGAGAAACCAGTCAAAAGTACAGCTTATGACATTGAAGGAGCTTCCGAAAATCTAAGGTTTGCCGCTGCCGTTGCAGAATTCGGAATGATACTGCGTGAGTCAGAATTCAAGGGCAGCTCAAGTCTGGAAAGTGCAGCTAAACTGGCAAAATCAGCCAAAGGTGAAGATGAGGATGGCTATCGCAGCGAGCTCATTAGGCTCATTGAGACAGTTAAAAGCATGAGAGTTCTGGCAGATAAATAATACATGCCGCGGAGACACGCATGTTCAGAGTCTGATTTTTGAATAGAAATTTTCTTAATAAGTATTGCTGACCGGGGTTCTCTGGTCAGCAATACTTATGAAAGAAATATAAATTCCCTGTCCGGAAATTTAATTAAGAAAATCATCAGCATCGTTATCACTTATTCCATAGACCGGAGGTACCTGTCAATATATTTTGCTGCCTTCCGCCCTGACGCAATTGCATGTACCACAAGACTAGCCCCGCTGATGGTATCACCGGCTGCAAATACCTTCTGTCGACTGGTAGTCTGATGATTATCGACCTTGACATTTTTTCTTGTATCAAGCTCAACTCCAAGTTCTGTCAGCAAGCCTTCAAGTACAGGGTGAACAAAACCAAGGGCGAGTAAAACCATATCCGTCTCAATTACTCTCCGGGTTTCGGGAAGAGAAGTCATTATGTACTTGTTATTTAAATATTCCCATTTGACTTCTTCAACTTCTGCACCCCTGGTAATCCTGCCATCTCCGACAAACCTCAATGTTGACAGGTTCCACAGCCTTTCGCAACCTTCTTCATGCGATGTGGTAGTTTTCAGTATCTTTGCATAGTAAGGCCATGGATTGTCGATTGTTCTTGTATGCGGAGGTTCAGGCAGTATTTCGATCTGGGTCACACTGAGTGCTTTTTGACGAATAGAAGTTCCTACACAATCCGATCCTGTATCGCCACCTCCAATTACCAGTACTCTTTTACCCTCGGCACTCATAAGGTTTTCGGTCAAAGATAATTGTCCGGAATTGACTCTGTTTTGTGCAGAAAGAAAATCCAGGGCATAATATATTCCTTCGAATTCACTCCCTTCAATTTCCAGTCTTCGAGGATGTCCGGCGCCTATAGCAACACACACAGCATCGAAATTGTCCATAATCTCCTTTCCTGGAATATCTTTTCCAATGGTTATGCCGGTCTGGATAACCAGCCCCTCCTTTACCATCAGATTAAGCCGCCTGTCGATAACAGCTTTGCTTAACTTGAAATCAGGGATTCCGTATCTTAAAAGGCCGCCTGCTTTTTCATCCTTTTCAAAAAGAGTGACATTATGACCCGATTTATTCAGAAGATCGGCTGCAGCCATTCCGGCAGGACCGCTTCCAATTACTGCGACTTTTTTATTAGTCCGTTTTTTAGGCGGAACAGGCTTTATGTATCCTTCAGAGAATGCTTTTTCAACTATAGCAACTTCGTTTTCACGGATAGTTACCGGCTCCTGTCCAATATTAAGTACACAGGCATGTTCGCAAATAGCAGGACAAATCCTGCCTGTAAACTCCGGAAAATTGTTGGTGGCACTCAATCGTTCGAAGGCTCCTCTCCAGTCGCCTTTATAAAGAAGATCATTCCATTCAGGGATAAGGTTGTCTACCGGGCAGCTCCAGTGGCAGAATGGAATACCGCAGTCCATGCATCTTGATGCCTGAAGCATCCTGTCCTCGCTGTTAAGCACCTGCTCAACCTCACTGAAATCGCATATTCTTTCATTCAGAGGCCTGTTCCCTGCCTCTTTCCTCTTTATCTTTAAAAATCCCGTTGCGTCAGCCATAGTATTTTTAATGAAAACTAGTTAATTCTATTTTAGTTATGATTTCGGATCAAATTCAACATCCATCTCAACGTCAGCGATCTTTTTCCTGAGCTCCTCAAGCTTCTGTTCCTGAAGAACTTTCTTGTAATCATACGGTTCCACCTTGATGAACAT
>PMIG01000081.1:2418-3996 GCA_003157055.1 Bacteroidales bacterium
AACTCCCTCAACAACAGCATTTGCACCGCTATTCCTGACTGCAAACCTCTCACCGGTTACTCCGGTGATAAATATCTCGCCGCGGGTAGCTCCGTATAATACTGTATTCCCGATAATTATATTCTTATCCGGTTCGAAAGCTGAGCCGGCGGGAGGGACTACAATTATCCTTCCTCCCGATAACCCTTTTCCAAGGTAATCATTGGCATCTCCTTCAAGATATAGCTCGACACCTGGTGAAAGGAATGCTCCGAAACTTTGTCCGGCTGACCCGGAGAATCTGCATCTGATAGTGCCGTCGGGTAAACCTGCTGATCCGTATAATGTTGTAATCCGGCCGGAAAGCATTGCTCCGGTCGTCCTGTCTGTGTTCCTGATTTTCCTGTTAATCTCTACCGGCTGCTTTTCTGATAAAGCCTTCTCTGCTTCTTTTATCAGTTCCATATCGAGGATATTCTCAATCTTCGATTCCTGCTTTTCGGTGCAATGCATAGAGTTGGTCCCTGATTCCTCAGGCAATGCCAGCAGAGCAGTGAGGTCGAGATTTCTGATTTTCCAATGGTCGACTTCCGGGTTTCTTTCCAGCAGGTCGAATCTTCCGATGATCTCATCCATGCTTCTGAATCCGGCCTCAGCAAGGTATTCACGAACATCCTCGGCCAGCATCCTGAAAAAGTTTACCAGGTAAT
Source organism: Bacteroidales bacterium (assembly GCA_003157055.1). Taxonomy (GTDB): domain Bacteria; phylum Bacteroidota; class Bacteroidia; order Bacteroidales; family VadinHA17; genus LD21. The sequence goes on from PMIG01000081.1 coordinate 3,108, forward strand.
CGGCTTTTCCCATGAAACGCTTTCTCAGCTCGGGGTTCTGCGTTGCGACACCTATGGGGCAAGTATTGAGATGGCATTTTCGCATCATTACGCAGCCCAATACTACCAGGGCACTTGTTGCGAAGCCAAATTCCTCGGCACCCAGCATAGCAATCATGACTATATCCTGGGCAGTTTTAATCTGTCCGTCAGCCTGCAGCATAACCTTTCGTCGAAGGTTATTCATCACAAGCGTCTGCTGAGTCTCTGCCAGCCCAAGTTCAAGCGGAAGACCGGCGTGCTTTATTGAGGATGAAGGACTTGCTCCTGTACCACCCTCGTATCCGCTGATGGTGATCAGGTCGGCACCGGCTTTTGTAACTCCGGCAGCGATGGTTCCTACTCCGCCCTCTGATACCAGCTTGACACTTATCCTTGCTTTCGGGTTAACATTTTTCAGGTCGAAGATTAGCTGCGAAAGATCTTCGATAGAATAGATATCATGATGGGGAGGAGGGGAGATCAGGGTAATGCCGGGTATGGAGTATCTGGTTTTTGCTATTATCCTGTCGACCTTATGGCCGGGCAGCTGGCCTCCTTCTCCGGGTTTTGCACCCTGGGCTATCTTGATCTGTATCTCATCGGCATTTACAAGGTATTCGGTAGTTACTCCGAAACGTCCGCTTGCAACTTGTTTAATGGCGCTCCTGGTACTCTCGCCATCATCACGGGGTTTAAATCTTTCGGGGTCTTCTCCTCCCTCGCCTGTATTGCTTCTGCCGCCTATCCGGTTCATTGCTATGGCCAGCGTCTCATGGGCCTCACGGCTGATTGAACCGTAAGACATTGCACCCGTAACAAATCGTTTCATGATATTCTTTGCCGGCTCAACCTCATCAAGTGGAACAGG
>PMIG01000264.1 GCA_003157055.1 Bacteroidales bacterium
CTGTTCTCCGATAGGCATTACAATGGGAGCGCCGGTCGCCACTACTTCCATCCCGCGTCTCAGCCCATCTGTTGAGTCCATGGCAATGGTCCTGACAGTGTTCTCTCCTATATGTTGCTGGCATTCAACAACAAGAATAGTACCATCGTCTCTTTTTATTTCAAGAGCATCATATATTTCAGGCATCGCGATGCCCTGTTTTTCGAATGAAACGTCAACAACTGCGCCAATTATCTGGCTGATTTTTCCGGTGTTAAGTGACATAAGTATCAGTTATTTAATTTTTTCCAGAAGATACAAATTTAATAATTTTTGAAGATGATACAGCCCGCAAATTATAAATTCAGCAAATTAATCTGTCTTACAGCTTGAGATTTCTCATTCCTTTGCCGGGGAAGGGATTCATTCGGAATTTTTTCAATATTCTTCGACGTTTCTTTTTGTCAGTTAATTCTTAATAATATATCTTTATGTCAGTTACTAACATTTATCCCTTAAACTGTCCATATGAAAAAAATCTTACTCATCCTGCTTATTTCTGTTATAGTGTTTCCCGCAGTAAATGCCCAGTTTACAAAGGTTGGAGGCGGACTGACCTTCAGCTCGGGTTATCACTTTCATGAAATGAATTTTGATGCAAACAAGAGCGGAAATCTTGCTCTAACATTCAAGGGGATCTACAAAATAAACGTACCTCTCCAGATCTCCCCTTCGTTTACTTTTTTTCTTCCTCATGTATACAAAGATCTGGATGAAAAAACAACAGTGACCACAATGATGTTTGATATAAACGGTCATTATGTTTTCAATTCACTTGACAAGTTCGAATTTTACGGACTTACAGGGCTAGATGTGCTGCTTGCCTGGAAAAATGACAAATACGCCGGTTCCCCTGCACAGAAAGAGAGTGATAATGCCCTCGGACTGAATCTTGGCCTCGGATCCTATATGAAGCTAACCAACCAGTTTGACCTTTATCTCGAAGCAAAATATATCTTCAGCAAATATCATCAGTTCATGCTCAATGCAGGAATTCTGATAAACATTGACTGGCTTAAAAAACACGAGGAGACCGGGATAAATTAATGATTTCATCTTATTTGGGAGATGGCAGGATTTGTCATCTCTTTTTTTCTTGATTCATCCGTTAATCTGTAATTATGAAGAAAGCCTTACTCCTTATTTTTATTGTCATGATAGCATTCCCGGCAGTAAATGCTCAACCCGAAAGGCTGGGCGGAGGTCCGATCTTCAACAGCGGATATCACTTTCACGATATCAATTCTCCAGGAAACAAGAGCGGGAATCTTGCTATTTCATTAAAACATACCCACAAGATTAGCGTGCCGATCGAGTTCTCTCCCACTTTTTCTTTTTGCTTTCCTCATGTCTATAAGGACCTTGATATGAAGGAAACGGTGACATCACTTATGTTTGAAATAGATATCCATTACATCTTCAATTCGCTTGACAAGTTCGAATTCTATGGGCTTGCAGGGCCCAATCTTCTTTCTGCATGGAAAACAACCAGATACGCCGGGAATTCGACGGCAACTTCCAGGGAGAGAGACAGGGCGCTGGGGCTTAATCTGGGTGCAGGATCATATCTTAAACTTACCGATCAGTTTGATCTTTACATGGAAGCAAAATATATCCTAAGCAAATATCCGCAGTTCATGCTCAGTGCAGGCATTCTGATAAATATTGACTGGCTTAAAAAACACGAGGATACAGGGATAAATTAATGATCCCGTCCAATGAGGGAGATGGCAAGATTTATCATCTCTTTTTTTCTTGATTCGTCAACCGAAACCTTCTGCAGGAATCCAAAACCCTTGTTTATATAATCGTATGCAAGTGTTTCTGTAACTTCTCTTAAGTTCAGCTGTTCGTACAATTCGACTACTTTTCTGACCTTAAGGTCCGTATCCGGTTCGTTTCCCGAAAAGAGCTCCTGCAACTGCTTAGCCTGAGCACGGGTTGCCATCTCCATTGCCTTCACAAAAGGAAAGGTTTTTTTATTGGCAACGATATCGCCGCCTTGTGTTTTACCGAAAACCTTGGTGTCACCCCATACATCCAGAAGATCATCCTGCACCTGGAAAGCAAGCCCGAGGTTCCGGCCAAACTCATAAAGCAACTCCGAGTCTTTATCATTTGCTCCGCCTATGACAGCTCCCGTCTTAACAGAAGCAGCAACAAGCACGGCGGTTTTTAGCTCTATCATTCTAAGGTACTCCTCCTGCGACACGATAGCTGCCTTTTCATAATCCATGTCAAGCTGCTGGCCGATACACACTTCAATGGCCGCTTTATTATAAATCCTGAAGACTTTAAGAAGCTTGTCTGCGGGAGCCTGCATAAAACAATCATTAGCCACGAAAACCATAACGTCACCTGAAAGGATAGCCTGGTTTGTATCCCATTTTGCATGAACTGTCGGGAAATTTCTCCTTACCGGAGCGTGGTCCATTATATCATCATGAACGAGGGTGAAATTGTGGAATATTTCAAGTCCTATTGCCGGAAGAACAGCTTCATCAATCGTATCGCTGAAAAGGTTACAGGCCATTAGTGCCAATACCGGGCGAAGTCTCTTTCCTCCTATGGAAAGAATATACTTTACAGGGTCAGTGAGCTTTGAAGCTTCCCGTTTATAGGAAAGACTCATCAGAGCTCTGTCAACTACCTCCTTAAGTCCGGAATGATTGTACATGCTGGTTTAGGAACTATCCCTTCCTGAAATTGATTATTAATTCAACGCATCGGCTCCGCTCACCACCTCGAGAATTTGGTTAGTGATCGCAGCCTGCCTTGCCTTGTTGTATTGCAGCGCAAGATCCTTGATCATCTGCGTAGCGTTATCGGTAGCCTTATGCATCGATGTCATTCTTGCCCCATGCTCTGCAACAAAGGAGTCAAGAATTGCCTTATAGAACTGTATCTTAAGTGATTTTGGAATAAGCTCTTTGACGATTTCCTCTTTTGCCGGTTCGTAAATATAGTCGGCCGGTGCAGATTTTACGGCACCAGAATCCACGGCTTCAACCGGCAGGAACTGTTCAACCGTCAGGTTCTGAACAGCAGCGTTCTTAAACTGGTTATAAACGATATCCACTTTGTCATAATCACCGTTTACAAATGCTGCCATGATCTCCTCTGCAATTACATTTACATTTTCAAAAGTGAGATTATTGAAAATGGCATTGCGTTCAGGCAGCATCTTAACGTTCTGTTTCCTGAAGTAATCGAATCCCTTCTTGCCTATAGTCAGAAAGGTAACGTTTCCCTTATTAAATTGCTCAGCGTATTTCTCCGAGACGACCCGCCGGGTCTCTTTTATGACATTCGAGTTAAAGGCTCCGCACAATCCGCGGTTTGAGGTCACAACAACAAGAAGGATCTTTTGCGGGTCCGAGATGCGGCCATATACATTTTCAATTTCCGAATCGATAAGACTCTGCGAGAGGCCTACAAGAATCTCATGCAGTTTATTGGCATATGGCCTCAGCCTGACGATCTTGTCCTGCGCCCTTCTTAGCTTGGCGGCAGAAACCATCTTCATGGCAGCGGTGATCTGTTTGGTGGATTTAACAGATGCTATCCTTATCCTTATCGCTTTAAAATTAGCCATCTTCGACTTAATTATGCATCACCAGGATTTAATAGCCCTGCTTGTATTTCATTGCCATCTCAACGGCAACTTTTTCAAGCACTGTAGTGATATCATCATTTAGAACGCCATCGCGTAGTTTGTCAAGAACATCGCGATGCTTAATATCCAGAAATTCTATAAAATCCTTTTCAAAATTCCTAACCTTGTTTACAGGTATATCTTTCAGGAGGCCCTTGGTCCCGCAATAGATAATGGCTATCTGCTTTTCTACCGGGATAGGAGCATATTGCCCCTGCTTAAGAATTTCGACGTTCCTTGCTCCTTTGTTAAGAGTAGCCAGGGTGGTCGCATCGAGGTCGGATCCGAATTTGGAGAATGCTTCAAGTTCCCGGTATTGTGCCTGGTCGACTTTCAGCGTCCCTGCGATCTTTTTCATTGATTTGATCTGGGCATTTCCTCCGACCCTTGATACAGAAATCCCCACGTTGATAGCGGGACGTACTCCTGCGTTGAACAGAGCCGACTCGAGAAATATCTGACCGTCAGTGATCGAGATCACATTTGTCGGAATATATGCTGAAACGTCTCCGGCCTGGGTTTCAATTATAGGAAGCGCTGTAAGCGATCCGCCTCCTTTTATCATGTGCTTAATCGAATCAGGAATATCGTTCATCTGTTTTGCCACCTCATCAGATTCAATAATTTTAGCGGCTCTTTCAAGCAGTCGTGAATGCAGATAAAAGACATCACCCGGATATGCTTCACGTCCAGGCGGGCGGCGCAGAAGCAGGGAGACTTCCCTGTACGACACGGCCTGTTTGGACAGGTCGTCGTAGATGATAAGTGCATCGCGGCCGGTATCCCTGAAAAACTCTCCTATGGCAGCTCCGGAAAATGGAGCATAGAACTGCAGAGCGGCAGGATCTGAAGCTGTAGCTAAAACAATTACTGTATATTCAAGTGCTCCATATTCTTCAAGTGTCTTGGCAATGTTTGCAACGGTAGAGCCTTTCTGTCCTATTGCCACGTAAATGCAGTAGACAGGCTTCCCTTTTTCAAAATTGCTTCTCTGGTTTATTATCGTATCAATTGCTATTGCTGTCTTTCCGGTCTGCCTGTCACCGATTATAAGTTCTCTTTGTCCGCGGCCAATAGGGATCATTGCATCAATAGCTTTTAAACCTGTCTGGAGCGGCTGCTTTACCGGCTGGCGGAAGATAACCCCGGGGGCTTTCCTTTCAAATGGCAAATTAAACAACTCCCCTTTTATTGGTCCCTTGCCGTCAAGCGGCTGCCCTGTCGGAGAGATAACCCTTCCAAGCAACCCTTCACCAACGTTTATTGATGCAATACGACCTGTTCTCTTGACTATGTCTCCCTCATTAATTTCTTCGGTAGGGCCAAGAAGAACAGCTCCGATATTATCCTCCTCAAGGTTCAGGACAATGCCTTCCATCCCGTTCTCGAACTCTATCAGCTCATTTGATTCTGCATTTAAAAGTCCGTAAATACGGGCAATGCCATCACCAACTGTTAATACAGTCCCAACCTCTTCGAGCTTAGCGCCTGTCTGGATCCCTTCGAGTTGCTGCCGGAGAATTTCCGAAACTTCTGCTGGTTTAATATTTGCCATATTATTTATACTTAAAATCCCTGAAAAATTTCTATCCTATGCTGTCAGGGAGCACCCTTTCAGCTCTTTTTCAATTTTGCGGAGCTTGCTTTTTATGCTCGCATCAATCAAGTCAAAATCGATCCTGAGAACAAATCCGCCAATTATATTTTTATCTACAACTTCAGTAAGCTCAACCTTTGTCTTGAATATTTCTTCTATGAGGGTTGAAACCTGTTTCCTGATACCTGCATCTACTTTCACGGCAGTT
>PMIG01000373.1 GCA_003157055.1 Bacteroidales bacterium
TATAAATATGCTGCCTTGTAACAATATCCTGCAGAAGCGTTGATCCGATCATTGACATGAAAGCACCAGGGACTCCATGGCCCGTTGAGTCAGCGCAAACCAGCATGAACCTGTCTTCGTCGATCTTATCGAACCAATAGAAATCGCCGCTTACTATATCGCGCGGACGAAAGAAAAGAAAGGCATCGGAGAATGTCTCCTGCACCCTGTTGAATTCAGGTAGTATGCTTGTTTGGATCCTCTTAGCATAATTTATGCTGTCGGTAATCTCTATATTCTGCAGTTCGATCTCCCCTTTTTGCTTAAGAACAATACTGGTACGCGCATCCAGTTCCTTTTCGAGGTATTCCTGAACTTTCTTTTGTCCTTTTTCCCTTTGTTTAAGAATAAAAATGAACCCTCCGGCAATAAGGGCGATGACAGACAGGATAAATCCCCATGTTTTCACAAGAGGCTTTTTTATGGCAATATCAAACGAAACCTGTGTAGAGTCGGACAACCCTTCCTCATTAAATGACTTCAGATGGAACCTGTATTTACCGTAGCTAAGGCGATAAACCGCCTCCCTTGATTGTGAGGGTTTCGTCCAGTCATCCTCATAATTATCAAGCCATGTCTGATAAAAAACTTTTTCAGGATCCCGGAAATTAATGCCGGTGTAGCCTACTTTTATATAATATCTCTTGCTGTATGGGAGAGAGAAGGATGATTTATATGGATATACTATATCATTAATAGTGACATAATTGACATTATTAATTGGAGCCTGAATCACTTTTTTATCCTTTGACCTGTCATAGAAAATTACCCCTTCGGTTGTTCCGATAAAAATATTGCCATCGGGCGACTGGTACATTCCGCCTGGGTTACATACTCCACTTTTAGCAAAATCCGTGTTGAATGTCTTAAATATCCCACGATCGCGGTAATAAACGGAAAAACCTCTTTCGTGGCCTATCCAGATTGCATTATATTTATCGGCGAGGATGCTGTAACAATAATCCGACAACATCATATCGGTACGGCTTAATGAAGCCAGCGAGTCGCCGGAAAATTTAAAAATGCCGTTCCCATATGTTGCTGCCCAAATTGAGCCGTCGTTTCCTTCCGTCATGGACAATATCTCATTCATCCTTGTACCTAACATAACGGCTTTCCCGGTTATTATGCCGGTTTCAGGGTCAATGAGATAAAGCCGGTCAGTTTTGGTTGCAACAGCAGCTTTCCCGGATGAAGTAAGGCATATTTGGTTTATACTGTTGTGTGGCAGGCCATTGTCGATATTGTAAATAGTATCTATCTTTCGGGTACTCCTGTCAATCAAAACAACTCCATTCAACGTTCCCAGCCATATGTGTTTATTATCAACCTTTACGTCCTGAATATAATCCTCGCCGGAGTTTCCTGATTTGAAATATGGCTGGATATTCCCGGAACCTGTTCTGAGGTACAATCCGGCACCCTCAGTCCCAATCCAGACATTATCTTCATTTTCAACATAATAGGATGCAACCTCAGTGTTCCCGGTTCTCTTTAAGATATCTGTAAAAGAATTGACTTTATTTTTAGCGAAATCAAAAAGGAAAAAGCCGGCAGGAGTTCCAAGGAAATAATCGGTCACAAACTTTTTTATGTAAATAATGTTTTTCGTGACTGATGTGGTTCCGGGAGAAAAGAAGCTGAATGCTACCGAATTGAGCATAGAAAGACCATCGCCGAATAATCCGATCCAGTAATTGCCTTCATTATCCTGATAAACAAGCTTTATATTATTACCTGGAAGTCCTGATTTTTTATCAATAAACTTTTCAGATATGACGGACTCGCCATTTTCGTCAAGCTTTAAGTTAAGTATTCCGTTATCATTGGTAGAAATCCAGTAGTAATTTTCAGAATCTTTAAAAATTGATTTTATGTTAAGGCTTCCCAGCTCTTTGTAATTATCGAAATGTGAAAGAGTATTTATACCGGGAGCAATTTCCAGTCTGTATAAACCTGAACCATCAGTTCCGATAATGTAAGTGCCCTTATCATTTATTTTATTAATAGCCAGTACGTTTGAGTAATTAAATCCCCCAATTGAACTTGTGATGCTGATGGCTTCATTGCTAATGCTGCAAAGTTTTATACCATCCTGTGTACCCAGAAGAAGATCGCCGGACCGGGAGAAGCATGCAGAAAATACTACGAAGTCCTTGTCAAGAGGGTATATGCTTATTTCCTCGGGCTTAGATGGGTTTACCTTATAAATATGTGCGCCCTGAGGAATGATATAGATGAAATTATCGGGTCCGCTGATAATTGTGCTAATACTCTTTTCGTTCTGAATAGAAATTGGTTTAAGCACATCATTCTGCGAATAAAACACTGATCCGTCATTACAGCCGAACCAGAGTGTTCCATTAACATCTTTCATCTCGGAAGTAGGATAGCGCTGAGCTAAGTCAGGGAATTCAACAGGATAAAAGTCAATCCCGTCAAACTTCGACAGGCCATTTCCCGTTCCGATCCAGAGATATCCGTTATTCCCCTGGATTAAGGAATAAATGAAACCATCTGGAATTTTGCTGTCAGTGCCATAATTCTTAAACCTCATGGTTTGACCGCTCAGAATTCCCGAAACAAGCATAAGACATATTGTTATGCCTGCAAATATTCTTTGGTTTAATTTGTTCACCATGGTAACAAATTAGCTATTTAGGCTTTGACACTGGTGTTATTTTTATTTTAGCCTGGTAAACAGGTATCCCTCCAATGGGAGATGGGAAAAATTTCAGTGCATCGCCACGCTGGTTCTCAGTTCTGATGACCACGTTGTTATTCTTTACGAGTTCTCCCTGTTGCTTGTGAAACTGAAAATCGAGGGAAGATCCTATCTCCTGAGGTTCAATCGGAACCCTTGATTCTGCCCAGTTATCCTGCCCGGAAACTGCCTGATCAATTCCTTGTTTGTATTTTGAAACAACAAGTATATGGCCGTCGTTGTCCCAGTCAAAATTATGTTGCATAACATAGATAATGCCTGTATCAATATACGGATAAATGTGTGATACGCTCCTGAAATCATTCCACATCCTGAAAGTGTACTTATAGGTATAAACATTGCCTCCTTCGACAGGAATATTATTATCAGGATCACGACTCATAAAATACCTGTAAAGATTCCCGTCATCGCCGCTTATCCCTTCGCAGACAACTTTAAAAATGTAACCCCATTTAGGATTATAATCGCCTGAAGTCGGGTTGAAAGGTCCAAAAGTGTACCACTTATTATCATATTTTGCCTCGCTCCCAAAGATCTTTGAGGCAAGAAGGTTTCCATTTTTATAGTTTAAACCCTTTTCGATTCCGCGTGAATCCTCATTTTTATCAGGGTCTACTCCTTTTCCTCCATATATTGAATAAAGACATTTGGTGTTGAATTCTCCCTGTATCTCATCATTCTCGCCGCCGGTATCAGGATCAAAGACCCTTATGTAAAACTGTTTTGTGTATTCCTTTGGAACCGTAAAGAACCAGACTGAATAGAAATCAGCGTCTCCCCATGAAGTCAATGCCTGTTTGCCAAAAGTGACAAGAAAAGGGATATTCTCATCTTTGCCCGGAACCGGTTGCCCATTTGAATCCGGCACGACCATGAATCCGATAAGCAAAATGAAGAGGTACCTAATATATATGGCTTTGTTCAGTCTCATTTAAGATTCTAAGTTACTCATTTTCATTTTCAGGGTTGTTTCCCAACAACGATATTTTTACATACGCATGCTTCTCTTGTCACTCCGCCCGGCTCTGTATCGGCTGTTACGATAAGCTGTATGTTATACGTTCCGGGCTTCGTAAATACCTTATCAACTTCCTTGCCGACCATTACAGATTCATCGCCGAAATTCCAGTAATACCTCGAAATATTCCATCCGGGAAGGTTTGTACTGTCGGCGCTGAATTTCAGTTTCTGTCCCGAAAGAGCCTTATCAGGCCCTGTTATGTAAGGTTGCTCCACATTTTTAATTTCGAGGTTATAGGTCTTTTCATTATACATAACCTCTTTAGTGATAAGATTCACTACATCAAGCTGAACAAGGTATGATCCCGGGCCCGGATAGCAGTGAATAACGCTGGGTCCTATTCCTTTCGCCCCGTCTCCCAGTTTCCATTCGTAACGGAATGGAAGAGTATCAAACTTAACTGCGTTCTCTTCGACAAGCTGGTAGCAGTAATTATTCTCTACCAGGGTGTCACACGAAGCTTTTCTTATTATGGTTGAGGATACCTGATAAATATCATCGCTGTGCAGGCGGTTGGATGAGAAATATCCGGTCTGCATATTATCGTCCACAACAAATGCAAAATCATCAGATGAGGAGTTGATCGGATCAGGCATAGCAACCGGAGCTTCCCATGTGCCAAGGTTAAGTATGGTACTGTACACATCGAGCTTTCCTTTGCCGCCAGGACGGTTTGAAGAAAAATATAGCCTGCCGGAGGGGTGTATGAAAGGATAGTCTTCTGACGAGGATGAATTCACATTAGGTCCGAGGTTCCTGGGTGTATCCCATTTGCCGTTGATCCATTCACAATAATAAAGATCTGACCCTCCCTGTCCTCCGGGCATATTTGATGCAAAAAAAATGTATCTCCCATCGCGGCTTATGGAAGGCTGCCCCACATCATACTGTTGATTATTATATGGGAAAGGATGTATAGGACCAAGAGTGTTACCTGTTTTCTCGGCAATGAATATCCCGCTATGGTTTTTGAAACTCCTCTTTTTTGCAGCTTTCCCCGTCTCTATCTCACTGGTAAAATAAACAGTCTTTCCATCCGGTGCCAAACATAAAGGTCCGTTATTAAATAGGTCGGTACGTTCACTTTTCAATTCGTTCAGCTTCCCCCATTTAGAACTGTCCTTCCTTGCTACAATATAAATATTATAAATACGCCTTCCCTCGAACGAAGTACGGTCCCGGAATCCACTGAATCTCTTGTCGGAACAAAACATTATTCCGTCCTTGATAATTACGGGTGCAATATCATTAAATGAACCTGAATTGAATGACAATTTAGTTACCTTGTAAATTGAAGGCTGCTTCTCCTGGGCCATGCCGGGCATCGCAATAAGTATCAGAATGAATATAATATATAAATACCTTCCCCGCATAACTTAAAAATACCTTGGATTAGCTGCGCTGATTTTAGAGCCGAATTCATACCTCAGGAAAACCTCCCCGGATCCCTTCGAAAATGTTGNNGTCGGCTATAATGAAATTACCGTTTATATCGAGCTGGTTTATATGCGCTGAATTTCGAAGTGAATAATCCAGGAGCATGGATGGCTTGAACTTGAAATTCTGCGAAAAGGAAATAAGGCCGCCTGCAGAAAAAATCAGGTCATATTCACTGAATGAATGAGAAGCCTGCGTCTTTCCGTTGCCAATATTATTGTAAAACAGGAAGGATGGAACAGAGACTCCTCCGAAAAACCTGTTGCTGAAATAATATACTCCTGCACCTACATTGGGAAGAATATATGGTTTCTCGTTATCTTCAAATACCGGATCTCCAGCCTGGATGCCTTTAAGAATTGAATAATTGGTAGTCGACCTGTCAAATCCGGTTTTCAGTCCGAACGAGAGTTTCCCCTTTGCCAGCTTTATGTGATATGCATATACAGCATATACACTTTGTGCGGATGTGACTCCGTAATCCATGAACTCGGCCATAAGCCCCAGCGCAACTTTGTCGTTTTTCAAAACTGAATGAAGGGAAACGGTGGTAAGCACCGGCCCATTCGAGATGCCAAGCCACTGGTTCCTCCTCGAGATGGCAACGCATAATGCTTCACGGGACCCGGCATATGCAGGATTTATCATCAGCCCGTTCTGCAGATACTGACTGAAAACAGGATACCCAAGTGTTATCCTTGTCGAATCGGAACCTGACTGTCCGAAGGAAGAACAACAGATAGAAATGATTAATATTATTGAGATATATCCTGTCCTTTTCATCCTTTGTTTTTAATGTCTCTTGAGAATTACAAACCCGCTAACTTTAGCAACATGACCTGTTTTTATAGAAGTAACATTGAGCAAATAATAATATGTACCCTCAGGGAGCAAAGCTCCCTTCGAATCTTCCCCGGTCCAGTCTTTCCACACGTTGCCATTCCGGCTTGAAGTCGTAAAGACAAGTGTCCCGGCACCATTTAATATTTTCAGGTCAGCCTCCTGGATAGTAAGATCAAGGCCTGTTATTTTCATGGCATCATTTAGACCATTGCCGTCCGGCGATATTCCTTCAGGAATTACCGGGTGTGCTACTGTAAACAGAAGCGTATCTTCGAGATGACAAGCTCCATTCGCTACACTCCATTTATAAATATTGTTGCCGATGGAAATATTCCTTACATATGTCGAACTTGCCGTGTTGTTCTCAAAATCACCAGTTCCTTCAACCACGCTCCATAATCCCGATTCGAAAGAGAGAAGCGGATATGCATCAACTTTGGCAATATTATCAAAAGTCATAATATCACCGCCCGGACCAGCATTAATTGTATCAATACGGTTATCGAATGTAATTTTAAGGGAATCCTTGCTTGTACAGAGCCAGTTCGTCTCCTTCCAAAGGAACCAGTACGAAACATTCGCTGTCGTAAATGAGGAGTCAATCTTAACTAAAGTAGTTGGATTTGAAGCATTCCCCGATAAGACCTGTGAAGGGAAACTCCATGCCCCTGTGCCGAAAGTAGGCACTGCAGCCAACTGACAGACAGGCCCGCATACTTCAACATCCGGCCCGGCATCTGCAACAGGAGTGTGGTAAACATCTGCCTTCCTTGTTCCGGTAAGAGATGTGGCAACACAACCATTACCATCATTAAGGGAGGCGAATGAATAATTAAATGTTGTCATTGTCCCTATAACTGTAGGAATACGTGAAATAACCTTATATGGAGAGGTAATAGATGATTCAGTAACCTGCAGAGCATTTTCATTGTAAACCACAGTCCAATTTGGAGCTCCTGTAAGAGTAACCCTGAGTTTTACTGTCCCGCCGCTGCATATTGTCGTATCTGCAGTGGATGTGATTATACCTGTTGGGAGAGAGTACATATCAATATTGACAATGTTTGAGGTATCGATGCAGCAGTCGTACAAACCTGATTTCGTTATTCGTCTGTACCATGTTTTTGCTGTAAGAGTTGGCGGAGTATAACTCTGCTGGTTGCTGGTTCCCGTTGCTGTGGCCCATGTTATGCCATCACTGCTCTGCTGCCATAACCATGTATATATGCCGGTACCGCCGGTTACTGCCACTGAAGTTGTTATAGGCAACGGAACTGTATTATAGCATATAAAAGATTTGTTTACTGCAATGGTATTGCCTGAAATATGAGGAATAACTATGATTCTCATGCTGTTGCTTGGCGAAGAGCACATTCCTGAACCAGCCTGCCGCCTGAACCAGGTGGTAACAGTAAGCGCCATCGGCTGATAATCCTGTAAGGTTCCGGAAACAGCAATGGGTGTATAATTGGTTCCATCGGACGAATCTTCCCACTGGTAAGTATAACTGCCGGGAATATCCGTACCTCCTGTTGGAACTGAACCTATTATCTTATTCGGAATAGCGTTGAAGCAAACAGTGGTATCAGGACCTGGACCAGATAAAAACGCAGCAAGATTATTTGCAATAGGTTTATGAACATTGATTATAATCGTATTGCTCTTATCTGTACATTTCGATGAGTTGACTATTCTCCTGAACCAGGTAGTGTCTGTAAGGGCAGGTGGCAGATATCCTGTTTGTGATGTCCAAGTATTATTCCATGTTCCACCTTTTATGCTGTCCTGCCACTGATAGAGATAACTTAAATTACCCTGGGTCGGCAAGGAGCCGGAAAGAATGCCAGGTACGCTACCGGAACAAATGGTCTGATCGGCTGCGATGGTATTAGTCATTATCTTATGATACCTCGTGAGATGAATGGGTACGCTAACGCTCTTGCAGGTATTACTGGGGCCTGAGTAAACTACTCTCCTGTAAAACCTGTTTTCCATTGAAGTAAATTTCGATGTGTCAGGTGAATATGTCGTATTGTTGTTTGTACCCGAAGCAGCCGACCACGATGATGCAAATATACTATCCTGCCACTCGTAAATATAACTGCCAGATCCATTGCCTGCAGCCGTGGCGCCAAGGATATTGAATAAAGAACCCTGGCATATTATTGAATCGGACCGTATTGTCACATTACCGGTAATTGAAGGTAAGACGGTTATTGAAATAGCAGTACTGTTATTTACGCACCTGCCTGAGGTTACTTTTCTCTCATAATAAGTAGTTGCCAGAAGGGAGGCAGGATCGTAATAAGGAAGAGTTGATGCTCCGGGAGCATTGATAGTCCATGTAGCATTATCGTTATTTGAGAACCATTGGTATACATAATGTCCGTTCCCGTCCGAGGGACCGGAGTTTAAAGGTCTTATTTCATGTGGGTCCTGGCCAGAGCATATTGTTGTATCGTTTCCAATCAGGTTACCTGTTATTGCAGGCTGAACGATCATGTTCACCCATTTGCTGGTATCGGTAAGAAAAGTGATTTCATCGTTTACTATCCTTCTTACCCAGAACGTATTTGCCTCAGTGGAAACAGGAGTATAGATTTTAGAAGTAGCGCCCGAGATAATTGAAGGAGTGCCTGAAATGCTGTACTTCTTCTGCCAAGTGTATGAATAATTGCCTGAGCCTCCTACAGGGTCAGTTCCTATTATTGGTGGAGGAACTACATTTGAGCATATTGAATCGGTCTGGTTAAGAGTAACCGATGATTTGATCGAATTGAAAAGGAATCCGTTTAAAACCGGAATAAAGGTTGCCAGAGTTGCGCCTGCTGTACCAGCTAATGCATCATGCCCTATCCCTGATCTTGTTCCGTATGATCCGCCGGTGATTTTCGGTGTAACATTACCCGGAAGTGCAATGCTTATATTCAATCGTCCGCCACCGCCACCGCCACCTTCTCCGAATGTACCGGGGTTATTTCCTCCTGTACCACCCATTACTGAGAGAAAAAGGATATTTGAAGAGAAAGCTGAAAGGTAAAGTGCAAGAGTTCCTCCCCCTCCTCCTCCACCTGAACCAGCAGATGTACCGGCTGCTGCAGGTGGCTCTCCATCTGCCAGTATACTGTATCCGTTACCGTCAAGAGTTTCACAGATGATGATAACTATTCCTCCACCCTTTCCTCCGGAAGATGTGGAAGGTGATGCCAAACAGGTTGAACCGCCGCCGCCGCCGCCAAGGTACAGGCCACTGGCAGCAAGCAGGGGGTTAGTCGATTTACCTCCAATCCCTCCATATTCTCTGGTTGTACATGCATTAGCTTCAAGCCCTCCTTTACCACCGGTACCTACGAGCGATCCTCCTCCTCCTCCGGAAAATCTTCCGCTGCCGCCGCCACCCCCGGTGAAATTAGCACCATATCCTTTTGCATAACCCGGGTATATCGGATTCTGAACCAAACTGCTGAGGTATGCTTTAAAAACCAGGCTCTCTCCCTTTAGTCCTGAGTTCGTCCAGGAATTGGGGTATGAAAAATTATTCAGACCGCCAGCAGATTCAATGCAGTTGCCTAGCCCAATCACTCCATCTCCTCCCCTGAAACCCATTCCCTTGGCATTTATGTTTGCATTCAGAGTAAGTTTGGTGCCAATAATAAGTGCAAGTACACCACCTGTCATCTTTGTGCTGTCCCATGCCGCACAAGTAAGCTCAGAATCAACATTAGCTGCATATTTTGATGGAACTCTTACAAGCTGTACATTGCCATCTACGCTATATGTCTTTGAAATGTTATTTCTGAATGTAACCTTATTACCGGCTCCTACTGAAAGTACAGTCAGAAATTCATAGGCACCGGTAGTCCCAACAGATGTCTGGTAATCGCCATAGCTGCTATTTTCAGGAACGAGACATTCGGCTCCTTTCATTTGAATCAGAAGAACAGTGTCGCCAGCAGTGAAGTATGAAAACTGAGTATTATCTGAAATTGTTACATTGTCAGTTGGAATTGTTATATTATCAGTTCCGAGTCCAATGGCAGTTACCCTACCATATTTATTTATTGTTCCGCCTAACGATGAAACCTGTGCAAGGAGTGAGCTTTCAAACGCTGAAAGTATCAACATAATCAGTATTATACACATAATATTGCACGACAACTTCCCGGTCATCAAAAGACTTTTATGAACCGCTAAGATAACTATTAAATTGAACAATTCAATGGGCAAATGGTCAGTCAGGAACTGCTCCTCCGGGTTTCTCAACAGTGTACTTAAGAGGCAACTCCATGGAGAATATCGTGCCCTTGTCCGAATCGGATTCAAACCATATTCTGCCATTAGCCTCTTCAACATATTTCTTTACTATGGAGAGTCCTAATCCGGTTCCGGAAGATTTTGTGGTAAAATTGGGCGTGAACATTTTATTTCTGAGAGCTGATGGTATTCCGCTGCCGTTGTCAGAGACCGATACGAGAACTTTATCTCTCTCAACTTTCATAATAACATTTATGATACCTTTCCTGCCGGCTGGAATTGCCTGGATACTATTCTTGATCAGATTGGAAAAAATGCCGTTAACATGTTCCTTGTCGGCATAAATAATTACCTTGCTCTCATCAGGCCATTTAACCCTGAATTCTATATTCTCAGCGTCTTTGAAAAGGTCAAGAGAGGTTTTAATCTGGTCGGGAAGATTGACCTCTGCAAGGTTTGTCCCGGGTAGTTTTGCAAATGATGAAAAAGCTGTAGCTATAGAAGAAAGATCATCAATGTACTCAACCTGGCTTTTTGTGAAGGTTTCGATTTTATCCTCGAATCCGGGCGCTTTGTCTTTCCACGATTTGAGTAATTGCTGAACATTCAGCTTCATTGGTGTGAGAGGGTTTTTTATCTCATGAGCGATCTGTTTGGCCATCTCCCTCCATGCATATTCCCTTTCAGANNGAAAGATGCTCGCTTTTCTTGCCAAGGGAAACAGATGCCAGTCTGCCGGTCAGCATAGAAAGAGGCGATGTAAGTCGTCCGCTTATGAATACTGCAAGGCTCATGGTGATCAGGATCAGGAGAAGCGTGAAATTAATAACAGCAACGATAAGGTTTGAGATCTCCCTGGCAAGAATGCTCTGC
>PMIG01000218.1 GCA_003157055.1 Bacteroidales bacterium
CAAAGGTATCTGGTTAAACTTGTTGAAGCCACCGAAAGCGATAACCTCATGCTTTTTAATATCAAGAGCCATTATATGAATGACGACATAGACCGTTTTTACCTTCTTGACACCCATCCTGTAATAGTTGTATCCGGCCGAAATAAGCGCAGTGGGCAAGTAAGATATAGGGAAAGTCAGTCCCAGGAAGGTCAAGGGCATTCCTACAGGGTTCGAAGGGAGGACGCCTGTCTGGGTGTTTTTTGCCACCCTGGCGATGATCAGGACATCGGCACCTACATCCTCACCGGCTTTATAAAGGAGGTTGTAATTCGGAGTCATCCCGAAACCGGCATCCTCGGGCGATTTGATATATTTTGCCTGTAAACCCAGGAATCCGTATTCCTGTTTCGGGAAGATATCGTTCTTCCTTAAGTTATCCTGCGGCAGCTTATCAAGCAAGATCTGCTTATTGACCAGCTTCATCCTGTTTTTCTTCCACAAAGCCTCTGTAAGCGAGTTTGTTACAACCAGCCCGACATCATTATAGGCAGGGATCCTTTTAAAGGCGCCGACACATCCATACAGCAAATATCCCTTGCAAAAGCCTTCATCTTCCGACCAGTCTACAACTGGGAGAACGGCAACAGTTGTTTTTGCTGAAGTTATTTTATCATTCAGCTTCTCGCCTCCTGTCATCATCAGCGCATTTGGAGCGCAAGAAGCTGCCACGAGAGCGACGGAAGCAATCAGGATAAATTTAAAGTTTTTCATTATAGTCAGGTTTTTTATTGTCTACCACTTATATAAGTTGCTTTGGATTATATTATTGATAAGCTGGCGGGAAGCATTCCTCATCCCCCTGCCGGCAAGAGTGTTATCGAAACCCTGAACGCCCTGCCCGAATTCGATCCCGGTTTTTACGCCTGGAATAGGAAGAAGCATCTCAAGACCGAAGACCGAATTTTTTGACGTGGCAATGCCGACGGTTGAAGTCGTAAGCGGAACCTCTTTAGTGGGCACATCGGTGAATTTAATGTCGATTGCGACCCTGGCAGTTCCTTTACCCATCTCCATTGTAAGTCCGCCGCCGACTCCGTAATTCGAATCGGTAATCTTTGTCTTTACTGTCGTTCCTGTTTTCTTAATGCCGAACTCCGTAACGGAGCCGCTGATTATATACCTAATTCCGAGTCCTCTGCATACCTCGAGAAGCTCTTCGTTGGTAATCTGGTCATACGAGTACTTCATCTCGTCAATCCTGGCTGCCAGCATTGTCCTGTCGATCACGATGAATCTTTTTGATTCCACAAGAGCCGACTGGAACATTGTCGTTGCAGCTCTTCCAAGCACACCAGATTCAAAAAAGCTTTCATTTGTAAAATCAATCACCGTTACCTTCGGTTCATTTCCAGTAGGTGTGTACTCAGGTATCGGGATAACCGCATTATCATCGTCTTTCTCCTGTGCAAGCGCAGGCTGGAAGGTTAAGAAGGCGATTAAAAAGCCTAATAAGACAGAGTAAATCTTTTGTTTCATCTTAAATGAATATCAAACCGGCAGCAACCCCCGAACTATAAATCACTCATTTTAAACAATTCCTCAGAATGCAATTTCCGGCTGTAACAAAACTATTTTCAGAATATATTGAAGATCCCCAGGTTTTATGATGATAAACTTAACAAAAAAATATATTATATAAAACATCATTAAACAAATCTTCAGTTTTCAATAATCCGGGCAGAAGATGTATCAGATAAGCTTCTGCTTTAACACAATTCTTTATCTGAAAACCCTTGCTTTACTTACGCCAAGGCCCCGTCAGTCACATAGGCAAATAACAGAAAATACGACGAAACGAATTGTATTATTATATTGTTATGCTTATGCCTGACTAAGCCTTTCACCTTATCTAATAAAATTAAACAAAATAAATTTATTAAGAAAGTTTCTGACGGGTAAAAAATGAACAATGCAATTATTTCTCCTCCGGCTCACGTGTTGCTGGTTTGCGACGAGCATATGCTTTCAGCCTTTTATCATGAGCATGGCAAATTGACTGGCCAGGGTCAATTCCAGGTGAAATATTATTAATTTCAACTTTTCAAATCATGAATTATTTAGAAATGCTTCAACCGAGAAAAGTGATGAAAAGTATTGCAGCTTTCCTGATTACGTTCTTTATGTGCAGCGGATCATTCATTATAGCACAGGAAGTAAAGGTGAAATCGCCCGACGGGCGGATTGAAATAAATGTAAGCAATGGTGAAATGCTTACATATTCAATTACTTACAATGGGAGGGCAATTGTAAATCAGTCATTGATGGGATTTGAGCTTAAAAACGAACTGCCAATGAAGGGTAACTTTCTGATCACCGGGCAGTCAACAAAAAGCGTTAATGAAACATGGAAGCCTGTGGTGAGATCGAAGCATGCTGAAATAGCCGATAACTATAATGAGCTGCAATTGCTGCTGAAAGAAAAAAATGAGCCGATGCGGCAGATGGAGCTTTTTGTGAGGGCTTATAACGACGGAGCCGCTTTCAGGTACAAGCTGTCGAGGGCGGCAAGTATCGGCGACCGCCAGATCACAAAAGAGCTAACAACTTTTTCTATCCCCGGCGATCCGAAAGCCTGGATTGTGGAATACCCGAAAGGATATTCTTCGTCAAATGAAGCGGAGTTTTTTGATCATCCGCTAAGCTACCTCACCGAAAAGTCAATTGCCGGAATGCCTTTGCTGATGGAGTACGCCAACAACTGCTGGGTGGCAATAACCGAGGCAAAGATCGACAATTATGCTGCATTTTATATCGGAACGAACGGGAGCACCAATCAGCTTTCAACTAAGCTCGTTCCTCTTCCCGGAGAAGAAGAGAGCGGTGTTAAGGTGCGTTTCAGCGACGAGGTTTATACTCCCTGGCGCGTTCTGATGATAGGAGATACCCCCGGGACACTTATCGAATCAGAGATAATTCAAAACCTGAACGACCCGTGTGTCATAGCGGATCCTTCGTGGATAAAGCCGGGGATGAGCGCATGGGACCACTGGTGGAGCGGCGAAGTGAAGATGGAGATGCCGGTCATTAAGCAGTACATCGATCTTGCATCGGCTATGGGATGGCCTTACATGCTCGTTGACTGGCAATGGTACGGGAAATTCAATTCTCCTGATGCTGATATCACCAAATGGGCGCCCCAGATAAGCATGCCGGAGATTATCAGGTACGCCGGAAGCAAAAATGTGAAGATAATCGTCTGGCTCTACTCCAGCGATGTTAACAGGAACGCAGCCTTCAGAACGGCATTTCCTCTTTACAGGGAATGGGGAGTGGCAGGGATCAAGATCGACTTCATGGACCGAGACGATCAGCAGATGGTTAACTGGTATCACGACATAATAAAATGTGCTGCTGAGAATCACCTTCTTGTGGATTTTCATGGGGCGTACAAACCTGACGGGATTATCCGCACCTGGCCCAATATGATCACGAGGGAAGGAGTGATGGGCAATGAATATTATAAGTTTTCTGACAAGATGAGCCCTGAGCATAATGTAAAGCTGGCATTTACAAGGATGCTTGCCGGACAGATGGATTATACTCCGGGAGGATTTCTGAATGTGACAAAAGCACAGTTTAAGCAGCAGACGCCTGCACTGGTCTGGAATACAAGGGCAGCCGAGCTGTCAAAATTCGTGATCTACGAGAGTCCGCTTACGGTGGTATGCGATCATCCTGATCACATACTGAACCAACCGGGAGCCGATTTCCTGAAGATAGTGCCGACAGTATGGGACGACATTAAGTTTTTAGGAGGTTATCCCGGCGATTATGTGGCACTCGCAAAGAGGAGCGGCGACAGATGGTTCGTCGGGGTTATGAATGATACGATAGGGAAGACAGTGAATATAAAGCTCGATTTTCTGCAAAAGGGAAAATATATGATGGAAAGCTGGTCCGACACGAAGAATTCTGACAAGGTTCCGACAGAGCTGAAGAAATCGGAGCAGAAGATCATTCCATCTGACGTCGTGAAGGTTATCATGGCTAAGAACGGAGGCCGGGTAATGGTGATAAGGCCTGAATGAACTGGCAGTTTTTCATTCCTGTTGATTTTATCAAAATTAATTTTGAATAAATAAAATTTCGCTTACTTTTGCAACTCGATAAATGTTGGTGCGGTAGTTCAGTTGGTTAGAATAACGGCCTGTCACGCCGTGGGTCGCGGGTTCGAGTCCCGTCCNNCCGTCCGCACCGCCCCTTAAGCCTCTTGAGCCCCTTGATTATCAAGGGGCTTTTTACTTCCTGCCACAGGATCTCCCACTATTAGCGATTCGCAATATTATTGTAACGGTCAACTCATGACCTCGCTTATGAAGTTTGTGTAATATTCATTTGCGTTTTGACACAACTCTCTTTAAGTATTTATCATCTCATTTAAAAAATATGTGAATGATGTAACTTT
>PMIG01000094.1 GCA_003157055.1 Bacteroidales bacterium
ATGTGGGATACCAGAAAACACCCGTATTTCTTTCACCAATGGTGCCCAGAAAGAATCTCGAGATCAATATACGGCCTCAGTCACAGGCACTTAAGGAGGTAAGGATAAGTGCTCATAAAGACGACGTGGTATTTGTTGACAAAGCGGAGGTGGGAACAATTAAGCTGACACCTCTGAAAATTGAACAACTACCGAGCATAGGGGAGAAGGATATGATGCGTTCGTTCCAGCTTATGCCGGGAATAAGCGCTTCGAACGAATCATCATCAGGTCTCTATGTGCGTGGAGGCACACCTGACCAGAATCTGGTTTTATATGATGGTTTCACGGTTTATCAAGTAGATCATTTGTATGGTTTTTTCAGTGCGTTCAACTCAAATGCCCTGAAGGATATTCAGCTCTATAAGGGCGGCTTTGAATCGAGGTTCGGAGGACGCATTTCAAGTGTCACGGAGATAACCAGCAAGGAGGGAAACCAGAAAAGGATTAATGCCGGAGTCGATATAAGTCTGCTTAGTACTGACGCTTTTGCCGAAATACCTATCGGAAATAAATTCACCTCATTTCTGGCTTTCAGAAAATCGTACCAGGGAGTAATTTACAATATGATCTTTAAAAAATTCAATAATTCCCGAACATTGAATGCCCCGGATATTGGAACCGGGCCTGGAAGAAGATATTCCCAGAACAATGATATTACATCTTATTTCTACGATCTCAACGGAAAATTTACTTATAAGCCTTCCAGTAAGGATATCATTTCTTTAAGCATTTTTAATGGAACCGATAAGCTCGATAACAGCTTTGCTTCAGATATTCCGTCCTTCGGACAAGCCAATGCAAACTTCAGCATGAATTCAGTAGACCTGACCAGCTATGGGAATATAGGAACCAGCCTTAAATGGTCGCGCAAATGGGGCTCCAAATTGTATGGTAATACAATTATCAGCTATTCAAACTATTACAATAAAAGAAACCGTTCATCTGAAAGAACATTAATTAATCCCGATGATGTATCTTCTACCAGCATGAGCGGCATTTTTGAAAACAATGACCTGAAGGATTACAGCATTAAATCTGACTATCAATTCGAACTGACCAGTAACAGCCAGCTACAGTTCGGCGCTTTTGCGACTTTATATGATGTAAAATATTCATACGCCCAGAGCGATACGGTAACAATTCTTAACCGCAACGCTAACGCAATACTGGGGGGAGGATATTTTCAGACTAGGACAAAGCTCTTTAACGACAGGCTTCAGATCATTCCCGGGTTAAGGGCAGATTATTTTGAAACAACGCGAAAGATATATCTTGAACCTCGTGCTGCCATATCCTTTAATCTTACCGATAACCTTGTTCTTAAAGGATCGACCGGCAAGTTTTACCAGTTCGCCAACCAGGTCACCCGCGAAGATATAATGTCCGGGAACAAGGAGTTCTGGGTACTTGCAGATGGAAATTCAGTGCCTATAAGCTCGGCAATTCATTATATTGCCGGGATATCTTATGAATCTCCCGGTTATACGTTCAGCGCTGAAGCCTATTACAAGATTATACACAATCTGACTGAATACTCGCTCAGGATAAATGCAAGCCCAATGGGTGTTGATTATAATGAGAATTTCTTCAATGGTTACGGATTTGCACGCGGTATTGAACTCCTTGCTCAGAAAAATTCCGGCGACCTTAATGGTTGGGTAAGCTATACCCTTGGCGAAGCCAGAAATCATTTTGACCAGTATGGTGAAGGTTATTTCCCGGCAAACCAGGATGTTACTCATGAATTTAAGATCGTGGGGCTTTATAAATACAAGCGCTGGGACTTCTCGGCAAACTGGATTTATGCTACAGGTCGTCCATATACGGCTCCTTCAGGTGCATATACAATTACTTTGCTGGATGGCTCGACACGGGATTTTTTTACTGTAACGACAAAGAACAGCATCCGCCTTCCCGATTATCACCGGCTTGACATCGCAGCTAACTACAAGCTATTGATGGGGAGAAGGGGAGATGATAAACGCAGGGAACTTGGAACGGTCAGCTTCTCTATTTTCAACCTTTACAATCGCCAGAATATCTGGTATAAGCAGTTTGCAATTGAATCCGGAGAAATCATTGAGACAAATATCAGGTACCTGGGAATTACACCAAACATTACACTTTCACTTAAACTCAGATAATATGAGATTAAGAATTATTATTCTATTATTTATTCTGTCTGCATCACTATTCTCATGCACTGACAGAGACAATACTGAATTTACAGATATACCGATAGTAGAAGGCTACCTCAGACCGGGTGACTATTTACGACTGACAGTAAGCAGGCAGATACCGTTTTCATCAAATGTCACATATTCGTCTGATGATATTAATGCGCTGAATATAACAATAACCAACAAAGGCATCGGCTATGTTCTCACCGCCCTTGGTAATGGTAAGTATATTGACAGCTCTCTTGTAGTATCTGCAGGAGAAAGGTACGATCTCTTATTTACATTTAACTCAAAGAGCGTATCGGCTTATACAACCATTCCTTCCAAGCCCGTCGGTTTTACCGAGTCCGATAATTCAATATCGGTTATGCGGATGGACAGCACTTCAACGCCAACTGGAGGAGGAGGCATGTGGACAATGCCAACGCCGATAACTCTTACCTGGACCAATAGTGATGAGTCATACTATATTGTTGTCGCAGAGAACATGGAAAGTAAACTGGATCCGGTGCGTAGTTTCGGAGTTAACGATACAATTCCTTTGGGAAGGTTCAATAAATCACCGACAACTTCATCAGGCCTTGAGATGAGAGCTCAGGAGTTTACTTATTTCGGCCGGCACAGGCTTATTCTCTATCACGTACTTCCGGATTATGCCTCACTTTATGAAAAAAACTCTGCCAGCTCGCTGAACCTTACAAACCCTTCAACAAGCATCACTAACGGGTATGGTATTTTTACGGGTTTAAATGCAGACACCCTCTTTTTAACTGTCAAAGAGGCGACTAAATAGTTTTTTTATCTATTCTCTCTAATTGAGCGATTTGAATCTCAGTCGGAGGCTATTAGTCACAACGCTTACCGAGCTAAGCGCCATCGCGGCTCCTGCAATCATTGGATTGAGCAGAAAGCCCGTGAACGGATATAATATTCCGGCTGCGACAGGAATTCCAATGATATTATAAATGAATGCCCAGAAAAGGTTTTGCTTTATTGTAGCAACTGTAAGCTTCGATAATTTTATAGACTGGGGTATCTTCGTAAGATCTGATGAAATGATTGTTATCCTGGCAACGTCCATAGCTATATCCGATCCTTTGCCCATAGCAATGCTTACATCAGCCCTCGCCATTGCCTGCGAATCATTTATACCGTCACCTGCCATAGCAACGACCTTCCCTTTTTTCTGAAGGAATTTTATATAATCATCTTTATCCTGAGGAAGGGCTTCAGCCCTGAAACTATCAATACCGGCTTTTTTTGCAACTACCTTTGCGCTCTGCTCATTATCACCGGTAAGCATGTGCACTTCAATTCCAAGATCGTGAAGCTGATGGATTGCTACTATTGATGATTCCTTTATCTCGTCGGAAATTGCGGTGACTGAAAGGAGCCGGCCTGAACCGGCAAAGAAGGAAAGTGTCATGGCTTCTTTTTGCCATAAATCTGCAAGAGCCAGAAGTTCATCATCTGTCACGATGCCATTTTCTTCCATTAGCTTTCTGTTGCCGACAAAAAATATATCTGTCCCGATTACGGCTTTAATGCCTTTCCCGGGAATACTTTCGTCATGAACATTAATAGAATTACTGGTAACGCCTAATTTTTCGAGGAATCGCACCATCGGTTCCGCAAGCGGATGTTCGCTGCTCCTTTGAATGGATAGAAGAATAGCGGCATATTTATCAGTTCCGGTATTCTTTGTCCAGGCATGATACTGCACAGTTGGTTCACCAAGTGTAATTGTCCCGGTTTTATCGAGTACAACTATGTTGATTTTATGCGCAATTTCAAGGCTCTCGGCATCCTTGATGAGAATACCGTTATCGGCTCCCTTCCCAATTCCGACCATGATCGCTGTCGGAGTTGCCAACCCCAGTGCACAGGGACAGGCTATTATAAGAACGGTAACGACAGCGAGAAGACTTCGTGTAAGTGCACTATCGACACCGGAAAAATACCATATAAGTCCGCTGAGGATTGCAACAGAAATCACAATTGGAACAAATATCCCGGCAATTTTATCCACGAGG
>PMIG01000144.1 GCA_003157055.1 Bacteroidales bacterium
TTTGCCCGCTACGTAGTCCAGCATCGTGATGAAATAATATTTCCTTTCAAAAGATATCAGATTCAGCCTGTATGGAGGGCCGACCGTCCGCAGAAGGGGCGTTATCGCGAATTCTTCCAATGCGACGTTGATGTAATTGGAAGTGATTCTTTATTGAATGAATATGAGCTGGTCAGGATCATTGATGAGGTTTTCTCGAGGCTCGGGATTAAGATTATCGTAAAGCTAAATAATAGGAAAATCCTATCAGGGATTGCTGAATATATAGGTGAAGGAGGAAAGATAACCGATATAACAGTTGCTATTGATAAGCTTGACAAGATCGGAATTGATGATGTAAATGCAGAACTAAGGGAAAAGGGTATCTCAGAACCAGGGATTGAAAAGCTTCAACCTGTTCTTGCTCTTAAGGGAAGCGCTGAAGAGAAACTCACTGACCTGGAAAAATTACTTTCCGGATCTGAAACAGGAATGAGCGGGATTGCTGAGATCAGGAAACTTTTTTCGTTTATAGAACAGGATATTTTAAATGGAATGGTTGAGTTTGACCTTACCCTTGCCCGTGGCCTTAACTATTACACCGGTGCTATTATTGAAGTTAAATCAGCCGGTGTTATGATAGGAAGCATCTGCGGAGGGGGTCGTTATGATAACCTTACTGGGGTATTCGGAATGGAAGGTGTTTCAGGAGTTGGCATTTCATTTGGTGCCGACAGAATCTATGATGTAATGAATCAGCTTGGACTTTTCGGAAACCTGAAATCCTCTTCAACCGATATACTGATCCTTAATTTCGGAGAAGAAGAGATCAAATATGGACTGAAGATACTTAATGAGCTAAGACACCTTGGTGTAATTTCCGAATTATATCCTGATCAGGTAAAGCTTAAGAAACAAATGTCCTACGCCGATTCAAGGAAGATCCCATATATTATTATCGCTGGCCAAGAGGAGATTAAAAACGGGGAGATCACAATCAAGATAATGTCTTCCGGGGAACAGAGAAAAATATTATTGAAAAACATTAAATCCTTTATCAGATCAGAACTAAAACCGGGAGTCTGAATTTTTCCCGGTTAATTGTCTGAAGCTATCTCTGCATAAGGTTACCACGGCCCTGTTGCTTTCTGTTCTGCAGTTCATTAAGAAGTTGAAGCTTGTACTGGTTTTCAGCCTGGTACAGTCTTAAGATCTTGGCAGGAGGAAGTATCTCTTTAAATCTATTATGATATTCCTGGCTAAGTGAAGTTTCCTTTATTTCAAGCGCAATGTAATTATCTCCGGCCTCAGTCAGCTCTTTATCCGTCATTGTTGATCCGTTCTGGTTGAAATTCCGGTTAAGGAGGACCTTTTCCTGCTGAATACGGGATCTCTTATCCTGGAATTCGTTGTACAGAGGCCAGAATTTCTCAGCTTCCTGGGATGAAAGATCCATTTTCTTTGTGAAAAATGCTATTTTGTATGCATTCAGCTTTTCCATGTTAGGGTTTTGTCCCCGGACCAGGGAAATTGAGAATGTCGTCAGAATTATTAAAAATGCAGCTCCTTTTTTCATGGCAATAAATTATAAAAGTTCATATATATCGTTAAAGTCAATATTCTCAAGTAGAAGGTAATCAATGATTTCTGATTTGCTGATCGCTGGTATTTCATCAGAAAGAGCCACTGGATCAGTGTTATCTTCAAGAGTTCTGATATCAATATCATCAATATAAGATGATGAGAACTCCTCGATGCTTAATTCAGGTATTCCTGGTTTTTTGGTTCCGGGAATAAAGATTTTAGCGGCAGTATAGCTCAGGACAGCCAAAAGTGCAACAGAGGCTGCAGCTAAGAGGTATGGCCTTAATCTTCGGTATAATCCGGTCTTAACAACTTTATTTTCTGAACCGGCAGTCGAAGCGATGATCCTGCGGTTTACCTCTTCAAAGTAATTTTCCGGTACCTTGAATGGATTCTCGCGTGGTATTTCATTAAGTGTTTTCATCAATCAATTAGATGGTTAATAGTNNTTCATATTTCATTTCATCAAAATACTTAAGATTGAATACAATACGTTGTTTCTCAGGCAGCTTAAGGATTGCATTCCGGAGCTTCACCTGGGCCTCATCGCCATCAAACCAGGTACTCCCTTCAATTGAATTTGCAAGGTAGCTGCCGATATCGTCAAATGAAACAGAAGAATTTCTCTTTCTTTTATTGATGAGGGCCAGCGCTTCATTGGTGGCAATTGCATACAGCCAGGTATAAAGAGCGCTTTCATTCCTGAATTCCCCTATATTCTTCCATGCATTGATGAAGGTATTCTGAAGGGCATCGTCTGCATCCTCATGAAGGATAACAAGACGCCGGATATGCCAGTAAAGCCTTTTGCTGTACTTTTCGACCACCAGCCTGAATCCTTTGTTGACATCTGTCTTAAGGAGCTGAATAATATCAGAATCAGGGTTATTGATGCTCAAATGTAATTAAGATTATAATTCATTTGATTGGGAAAAGGGCTGAAGGTTTAAAAAGGTGATATAATTAAATCTTACTTTGTCAGTTAATGGCTTCGTGACAAGAAAGTAAATCTTAAATTTGTACTTATATCAATATGTAGTACTGATGGCTCTTCAATGCGGAATAATAGGGATAACGAATGTCGGAAAAACGACGATATTCAACTGTATATCAAATACAAAAGGCGAAACTAATGCATTTGCATTCAGTGCTACAAAGTCAAATATCGGAGTTGTCCAGGTACCCGATCCAAGGCTTTATGAGCTAGAGAAACATCAGTCCACAGAGAAAATAATTCATACTACAGTCGAAATTGTCGATATCCCAGGCCTTGCTAAAAGTTCAAATAAAGGAGAAGGAGTGGGAAACAAATTTCTCGGAGATATAAGGAATACCGATGCCCTTATCCATGTCCTTCGTTGCTTCGATAACGAAGCATTGCCACATATTGACGGATCAGTTGACCCGGTAAGGGATATGGAGACAATAGACCTGGAGCTTCAGGTTAAAGACCTCGAATCTGTCGATAAGAAAATTGAGCGTCTTCTGAGGGCTGCCAAGGCGGGTGACAAGGATGCAGTTCACGGACTTGAGGTTCTTGGAAAGTTTAAAGAACACATTGAAGGTTTCAATAATGCCCGAACACTGTCTGTAAAGATTGAGGAAAAAAAATATATTGACGATCTTTTCCTCCTTACAATGAAGCCGGTAATGTATGTCTGCAATGTTGATGGAGAATCGGCTCTGACAGGTAACCGTCATGTCGAAAGGGTAAAAGAGTCTCTCAAGGGCAAGAATGCTGAAATCCTCGTAATTGCTGGTGCAGTTGAGGCTGAGATTGCAGAATTGGAGAGTGCCCAAGACAGGATGGAATTCCTGAAGGATGCAGGTCTCGATGAACCAGGTGTAGATAAGCTTGTAAGAGCTGCCTATAAACTGCTTAATCTCCAGACATTCTTCACGGTTGGTCCCAAAGAGATCAGAGCCTGGACAATGAAAAAAGGGATGTCGGCGCCGCAGGCGGCAGGTGTCATTCACAGTGACCTCGAACGAGGGTTCATTAGGGCAGAAGTGATGAAATACAAAGACTTCATGACACTTGGTTCTGAGCATGCCTGCAAGGAAGCAGGCAAACTGTACATTGAAGGGAAGACATATATAGTTGAGGACGGAGATATCATTAATATACGATTTAACGTTTAATAACAGATGTCCAAGCGTCTGATTATAATATTACTACTGGTTCCTGTTCTGTGTTTTCAGGTTTATTCACAGGTGAGGCAGAATGATCAGCTGCTCAGGGAAGAGGTTAGCCGCTTTGGGCAGGCTATTGTGAAGATTCCATATCCTGGTAAACAGGCATTAAACGATCTGTCAGGGAAAGTTTCCGTAGGTTCTGTAAGAGATAAATATGCTGAATTATTCATCTCGCCTCTTACAGTCGAATGGTTCATAACACAGAATTTTAATTACGAGATTGTTGAGGACACTGAATCCAAGGGCGTGCTTACAGCAACAAGTGTTAAACAGGCGATGGCATGGGATAGTTATCCTACTTATCTGCAGTATGATTCGATAATGCTCTCTTTTCAGTTGCTTTATCCGTCTCTTTGCCGGCTGGATACAATCGGGACTTCCAATAACGGGAAACTTATACTGGCGCTAAAGATATCCGATAATCCGGGGTCTGATAAAGATGAACCGGAGGTGTTCTATACCTCAACCATACATGGAAATGAAACCTCAGGATTCATTTTAATGATGCGCTTAGCCGATTACCTTCTCAGGAATTATAACTCAGATGCCCGGGTAAAAAACCTGGTGGATAACCTTGAAATATATATAAATCCGCTTGCAAATCCTGATGGCACCTATCATAATGGCAATATTATCTCTTCACCAACCAGGTTCAATGCAAACGGTGTTGACTTGAATAGGAATTTTCCCGATCCGGACGGTATTTCCGATCCTCAGCAAAAAGAGACTGCTGATATGATAAAATTCATGCGAGCGCACCATTTTGTCATTTCAGCTAATTTCCATTCCGGCGATGAGGTGGTAAATTATCCGTGGGACAGGTGGCCCAGACTCCATGCCGACAATGATTGGTTTTATGCTATAAGCAGGAAATTTGCCGATACTGTTCACCTGTATTCTGTTCCCGCATATATGACTGAATTAGACAATGGGATTACTGACGGATACGATTGGTATTCAATTAATGGCGGGAGGCAGGATTTTGTAACGTATGAGCTTCATGGCCGGGAAGTCACAATTGAACTTGATTTTAGCTTTTTTACAGCAACTACAAGGCTTAATGCATTGTGGCAGTATAACTGGCACTCCCTGATAGGTTACCTCGAAAATGCAATGTATGGAATACATGGTAAAGTGACAGACGATTCCAATGGCAAACCTGTAAAAGCAATGATCTTTATAAATGGCCATGACAAAGATAGTTCCCAGGTATTTTCTGATTCCCTTACCGGGAGTTTCACCAGGCTCATTGCTCCCGGAACCTGGACTTTACAAGTCTCTGCCAAAGGATATTACAGTACTACTGTCAGCAACGTCTCAGTTGTAAATGGTATGCCGGTTAACCTTGATATCAAATTGGTGCCAATAATAAATGCAATTGATACGGTAACAACACCATTAATAAAAATATACCCTGACCCGGCCAATGAATTTATCAGGATCATTTTTCCGGAAAGGCAGGTTGGGAAGGTCAATATAAAAGTATTTAATTCTCTTGGCAAGTTGATGGCTGATTATCAGGATTTTGCCAATGAAGATACACCGCTTGTCTTTGATGTGCAGGGCCTTGCAGCCGGCTGGTATTCAATAATGATCACGAATGGTTTTTCAGGGATTATCGACCGAGGCAGGTTTGTGGTTATCAGCAACCATTAGACTATTTTTTTGATTATTCTTCCAACCTGTTGCATCAAATCTGAAAACAGCTACTTTTGAACCTGAATTTTTATCTTATTGCAATATTTCATGTCAGGAAACAGTATAGAAATATATGAAGAGCAATTTCAATATAAGGCGTGGCGCATCAATCTTTCTTTGTGCAATCGTATTTAATACGGCTTTTGGACAGGGCGCTTATATTCCACCCGAGAAGCCAAAGCTTGTTATAGGCATTGTAGTTGAGCAGCTGAGATATGACCAGATAGAAAAAATAAGGTCGCGGCTTGGCGAAAATGGAATCCGCAGACTTTTAAATGAGGGAACCTATTTCCAGAACGCATCATATGAGTACATGCTTACTCAAACGGCTCCGGGGTACGCCACAATTTCCACAAGTGCAGAACCTTCCC